>NZ_JAEHBX010000008.1:0-131069 GCF_016483395.1 Bacillus cereus group sp. N21 | reverse complement strand
TCTTGATATCTCCGGACCCAATTCATTAACTGTGTTCTACTTTTCAGCTTATATTTCTTAGCTATAGCTGTTTGGCTACCTTCACCATTTAAATAACTTTTTACAACTTGTATCTTTAATTCATCTGAATAAGTTTGAAATTTATCCCCTTTTTTAACCATAATAAAATCCCCTCCAAGTAAAAGTGTAACATCCATGTTTATTCATGGTCTTTTTACACTGTCTACCTTAAGGGGATAATATCAAAATCGATAGTCTTTAATCATCGCTACGCTGCATCCCTGTATAAACTAATACTAGACGAAGCAATTCAAATACCGCTACTGCCGCCGCTGCAACATATGTTAAAGCTGCTGCATTTAATACTTTACGTGCTTGCCCATATTCGTCTGTTGATACAATTCCAAGTGCTTCAATTTGCTGCATTGCGCGTTTTGAAGCATCAAACTCAACCGGTAATGTAACGAGCTGGAAAACTACACCTGCTGCCATTAAAATAATCCCTAGTAACAATAGCTTTGTCATCGATGCAAATATACCAATCATAATGAACACCCATGACATGTTCGATCCGAAGCTTGCAACTGGAACTAAAGAATGACGAAAACGCATAAACTTATAATCTTTCGCATCTTGAATCGCATGCCCTACTTCATGAGCTGCTACAGCTGTTCCAGCAACTGAATGACCATAATAGTTATCAGTTGACAAGCGAACCGTTTTGACTGTTGGGTCATAGTGGTCTGACAAATGCCCTGGTGTTTCTTCTACAGCTACGTTATACAAACCATTTTCATCTAAAATTTTTCGAGCTACTTCCGCTCCTGTCATACCCGATGTTGAATACACCTGTGAATATTTGCTATAAGCACTGCGTACTTTTGACTGTGCATACAACGGTATGATCATAATGATCGCGAAATAAACTAAATAAAAAGCCATTATGAACCTCCATTGAAGTCGTAATTATAGTACTATCCATTCTATTTTCTTCTTTATATATTGTCAATAAAGAAACCTTACAATCCTTGTCTATATTAGTGATCTTATCGATTTTTAGAATGTATCCCACTGGTACGCTTCGCTTTCTCTCCCTTATATTTTCTCCAACCGACGTAGGTTAATGTAAAGAAAATAAGTCCACCTGTAATTGTCATAAACCATATGAGAGAAGAGTCCACTTCATCTTTCTTTGCTGTTTGAAATATTTTTTGTAAATCTCCTTTTATAATCCCTACTTGCATTTGTCCACTTTTATTTTTTAACATCACATTACGGAATTCATCCAAATACGATAAATGCGCATTTACACGCTGTGATTGATTTTCCGGCAATGCAATCATTAAACTTGGATAAATCACATCAAATTCATGCAAAAATGTATTTAATGATTGTTGGAATCGTTCATCATCTTCTGTTTGAAGTGCCTTTTCAACTTTAGCAAAAGCCCCCATAACACGTCCTTCTCGTTCTATCCAAAGCGGTTGATACTTAGATACTTCCGCATCTACCACCAATTGTAGTGCCAATACATCATCTATTTTTATTTGCTGATCTAAACTTTCTTCCCCAAGCGATCGCTGTGCCCTGTCATACGCTAAAGAGATTACCCGAAAATGCATGGGTGTTAGTTTATTTTCCTTTTCATTCTCCCGCAATACAAATTGTTCTGAAAAATGTTGCAATACTTGCGTTGCTTTCTTATATTCTTCTTGTTTTACAAGTTGCAAGGAATCATCTAATAGCCCCGTTAACTCATTCCATTTTTCAGCGTATATACGTACTGGAAACAATATAATCAGAAATGCTATCATTCCAATTAAGACTCTCTTCATTCCGGTCCCCCCTATAACTACTAGTACAAAATATGTTAAGGTGGACAAGAATAGAACAGAACGAAACTGAAAAATATTTTATGAATAAAGATTTTCCATTGAAGACTTCCGCTTTTTTAATAAATATCTATACATACAATAACAAAAAGCACTCCCACATAAAATCAATATTAAAATTACACATGCTGCATGCATAAAAAACTGTTCTGGTAGCATTAAAATAATAGGATCTGTTTCACTATCAAATTGCCAATAATCATTGCTAAAAAGAAGTTTATGGAATAGTACAAAACTCTTTTCAAAATTAATTGCAATAGGCAAAGTAAGCGCAATCGGAAATATAATGGTCAAAATTGCGCCATGTAATAAAAACTTCATCTTTCGTTTACGCAATAAATACCCCCCGCCCAATAAAGCAATACTGAGCGCCATACACATCCCGTATTGAATCTTCACTAAAATATTTTTCACATCAACAAAATGAATTCTTCCACTTGTTGACATATCTAGTGTAGGCAATTGTAATGATTCATGATAAAAAGGAGAAAGGTATGTCATCAGTACATCATAGTTCTTCTTAATTTCTGATTCTGTCATATTTGCTAAATCTGGTATATTTAAAAAATGTATATCTGCATAATATAACCATTTCCCATATACAACAATTGTAGTTGCAATAGCAAAAATAGAAAATGCTATACAGTATGAGACAATAGTAGTTATCAAACGATCGAATATTCTTACACCTATCTTATTTTTATTCATTTTCTTTCTCCAATTCCTCATTTAATTTCATAACGAAAACTGTTTTCGATTTTTTCTCAAACAATAATAGTATGTAATAGCTAATACAACAATACTTAACCAAAATGTAAAGTAACCAATCTGTTCTACAAACAAATGCATAATACCATATCTCGGCATTTGCCAAAACAAATAGTCGATTACATCATTATGTAACGTCCATATACCTGCTACAATAAAATGCCACTTTTTTATACGGTAAAACGGGGCATATAATAAACCTTGTATAGCCATTGCAAAATGAGAAAGCACCAACATATAACTCATAAACTCAAGATTGCCCTTAACCATAAACATAATGCCATTTACAACAACAGCCCAAATACCATATTTCATTAAGGAAACGATTGCTAAAGCTTCTATTAGTCCCCAATTTTTATTACACAAAAAGGCCAGTAATACAAAAACAAAGAAGAAACTTGCAATAGGACTATCAGGAACAAATGGCCAAAATATCAATGAAGTTTCCATCAGTTGATCTCCATACCAAATAAAACCATATATTGTCCCTAAAATGTTAATGATGAACAAAAGTAGTAAAACCGAACGCTGTCTTAATAACGCATACACGTAGACCAATATGTATATACAACACCTTTCAAACAAAGTAACTTTTTTATTCTCTAAAACGCTATGCTTTTATTATAGCAAACTTTGTGTTACAAACAGAAAAGCTGACTACAAATTCGTAGTCAGCCTTCAATTATTTTTTATTATATTTCGTAATAAATTCTGAGAGCTTCTTCAACTCTTCATCTGTGCCCTTAAATACTCCTTTAGGCATCGCACCTTTTCCATCTTTCGCAATCTTTGCAATTTCTTCTGGTTTTAACGTTAAATTCTGCAGCGCTGGCGCCGCTGCACCACCTTGCAAGTTATCACCATGACATGTTAAACATGTATTTTTTTGCATCAATTTATAACCTTCATCATTTTTATCTACTGGTGTCGTTTTCACAATTGCACCTTGTTTTTTTGCAGCTTCCCAGTCATGATGTGCCACAGACTCCCATGTTAAAAAGATGATAGAAGCAATTGCTAAAAGCATGAATCCAGTTGCAACTGGCCGTTTCAATGGACGTCTTTCAGGACCTCGATCGAGAAATGGCGCCAATAGTAATGCTCCAAATGCAATCCCTGGCATAATAAACGCGCCGATTACAGTAAATGAGCCTGATGCATATGAGTACTTTAAAAGCTGATACAGAAATAAGAAATACCAGTCTGGAAGTGGTATATATCCTGCATCTGTAGGATCCGCCATTCTCTCAAGTGGCGACGGGTGCGCCACCGTTAAACATAAATAACCGATTAAAAAAACCGCACCAACCATCCATTCTTTCAACAAGAAGTTCGGCCAAAACGCTTCTGTTTTCCCTGGATATTCAGAATAATCTTTCGGGATATTCGGTTTACGTGCTACAGGTACTCGTGAATCTCCCACAAACTTCATCCCTTTGCCGCGATGCATAATCTCCCTCCTTCAATTCAGTTTTTCTCCTATTCTTTCAAATTAGCAATCTCTTACTTATAGCGGACCAGAAATACCTTGTTTGCGAATCATGATGAAGTGGAAGGCCATTAAGCCTAGAAGTGCTGCTGGTAAGAAGAAGACGTGAATAGCAAAGAAGCGAGTTAATGTTTGAGCCCCGACAATTTCGGAGTGACCAGCAAGTAATGTTTTAATATAAGGGCCGATAAGCGGTGTTTGCTCCGCAATTTGAATCCCTACTTTTGTTGCAAATAACGCTTTCATATCCCATGGTAATAAATATCCGGTAAAACCAAGACCTAGCATAACAAAGAAAATAAGAACACCGACAATCCAATTTAATTCACGAGGTTTCTTATATGCACCTTGGAAGAAAACCCTAAGTGTATGTAAAAACATCATTACAATTACAAGGCTGGCACCCCAATGGTGCATGCCACGTACAATTTGTCCATACGCAACTTCATTTTGTAAATAATAAACCGATTCCCAAGCATTTTTAATATCCGGTACATAATACATTGTTAAAAACATTCCTGACAAAATTTGAATTACAGTAACAAAAAACGTAAGTCCTCCAAAGCAGTAGACGAATGCAGAAAAGTGATGTGCTGGATTTACATGTTCGGGTACTTCATGGTCGGCAATATCACGCCATATCGGTGTAATATCTAACCGTTCGTCCACCCAATCATAAATTTTATTTAACATCTATTTCGCACCCCCTCTTGGCTTTGCTTTTCCTAAATAAAGCGTTCCATCCTTCACTTTGGATTCATACACATCAAGTGGAGCAAGAGGCGGCGTTCCCTTTATGTTTATGCCATCTTTTGTGTAACGTCCCCCGTGACATGGGCAAAAAAATTGATTAGGATGCGACTTGTCTGAATTCCAGTTAACCGTACACCCTAAATGTTTACACACTGGAGAAAACGCTATAATGTCTCCGCTTTCATCTTTATGCACCCAAGCAGATTTTGGTTCTTCGGACTTGTACCATCCATCAACCTGCTTTACCTTAAAGTCAAAGCGTTTTGGTTCTGTTGTAATCTCTTTAACTTGCGCAACAGCAACCATCTCTCCCCCCGCTTCTTTCCTTAAAACTGGATCAAGTGCAAAGCGCGTCATTGGCATTAAAATTCCAGCTGCCATAAAACCTCCTACACCTGTAAGCGTGTAGTTTAAAAATTGTCTTCTTGACACACGATGTTCTTTCTCGCTCACGAAAATTTCCCCCCTCTATCAGAAATTGTCCCCTCGTGACAAAACAGTATAAAAAAATAAAAACTAGGACACTATCATGATATAATACCCACATGCGCAGGTCAATATCATACTACTCATAATCATAAGAACTATCTGCTTATTTTTTATTTTCCCACTTTTCTGTCAATAATTCCATTATATTTTTTACATGCGCATGAATTACTTCTCTTTTCGCTTGATCACTAAATTCCTCTAGCGATAAAGCAGGTAACCAAAACAAATGACCTGGTAACGTATCTACACCCTCTTTCCATGCAAAGTCACTTGTAACATAAGCAATATGTTTCAATCCTTGCTCCTGCAAATGACTTGTCCAATCTTGTAAACGCCCTTTCTCTTGCTTTTGCTGCTCCGTTAAGTACGTAAACGGCGGTAACAAAAGCACTCTTCCTTTATATTCTCTTTCTAACTCCATGCTTAAAGTTTCAATAAATTCCCCTTGCGCTACAACACTCTTCATTTCTTTTGCTACTGAAATAGAAAGAAGGGGTATAATACCAGTATCCACATACTCTCTAGCTTGTTCAAATTGCTCCGCATCTTTTACAGCCCATTTCATCATAATTCCCTCCTTTGCCCATTATCTCATTCTAAATGACAGAACTTTCACTTTATATCTATTAAACCATACTAAAACAGGTAAAAAAAGAAAAACTACCTATATTAGGTAGTTTTTCTTTAAATAGTTAGAAATTTGTCAAAATTAAAGAAAATTATCATTCCCTACAAACTTTTCAATTCCTCTGTTAACTTACAAAAAGCTTCCTTATCTTGATTGTCCAGCGCTTCATCAATTTGCTTTAAAAGTCGATCTCTTCGAAATGAAAATACACTCTCTTCTAAAAATCGTTCTGCAAGTAAACGATCTTTTTCATTTACTTCAATATGCTTTGGCAAGTACGGATTTTCTTCTAATACTGCTACATAATTTGCATTTTGGAACGATGATTTAAAATTAAGTTGAATATAAATATCCTCATCTCGATTTAAACGAATGTCATGAAATGATTTTTCTGCATCCGTCGTCATAACATTTTGTTTAAAGAAGTGAAACGGTGTATCTTTCACACAATTTGCTGACATCACTAAACCACGAGGGCAATATTTTGCATGTTCTACGAAGTGGACTTTGTGCATTAATTGATCATGACTCATTAAATAATTTAAAATCCATACACATTCACGCTGTTTCAGTTGATAATTGTTTAAAAACCATTTTACAAAATCCTTCTTCTCGTTTACAGAAACAGGGGTATTCATAGCGCTCAGTCCCTCCTCTGTCTTTCTCTTTTCTTATTTAGATTCAAGAAGCAGCATTCACTTTCCTTCCAACTTATGAAAAATCCTCTAAATTATATAGCAATTCTTCGATGTGAATTTGTGTTGGATCCAGTTGTAGTAAGCGTGTAAATACTTCTTTCGCTTCTTTTCGCAACCCTTCTTCTAATAGGAAATAACCGTACTCTTCCAAGAAATCCGGATGATTCTTAAAAGAAGTATATGCACTCTCATAGTGTTTTAATGCATCAGAATACATTTCTAATTGTTTTTTCGCAAATGCCAGATCCCAAAGTAATTGTGTATCTTGTTCTCCACTATCCATTGCATTTTCTACAACAACAATTAGTTCTTCATATTTCTCTTGTTCTTTTAAGATATATGCATATTTTAATATCGCACCTAAATGTCCTGGATCAATCTGTAA
Organism: Bacillus cereus group sp. N21; assembly: GCF_016483395.1. Classification (NCBI taxonomy): domain Bacteria; kingdom Bacillati; phylum Bacillota; class Bacilli; order Caryophanales; family Bacillaceae; genus Bacillus; species Bacillus cereus group sp. N21. Next base: position 123,967 of record NZ_JAEHBX010000008.1, on the reverse strand, counting down.
TGCTTTTTGAAGCAATTCTTCTGCTTCTGCTAATTTCCCTATCTTCGCTGCAATATTTGCAAGTTCTACATAAAGAGGCACAGATAATTCATCAATTTTAATTCCTTCATGAAGTGTTTCATAGCTTTCTTGAAGCATTCCTTCTTTTTCATAACATTTAGCCAAATACATATATAAGGATGCATATTCTGGGTCTAGTTCTTTTAATTCTTTCCAAGCTCCAATCGACCTTTGATACTCTTCACCTTGATAAAGTGTAAATGCATACCCAAATAAAGAATGAATATCTTTTTGTTCTTCTAATCCTTCTTCATAGTACGTAATTGCTTCTTCCCAGTTTCCAATTGCACTTAGCGTTTCAGCTAAGCGAAGGGCAATTACAACGCCTCCCATTACTTTGTGATCAGAAAGTAATGACTGATAATAAGCAATCGCTTTTTGCTCCTCACCTTTACTGCTATAAAGTTCTGCTAGTCCAAAAGTAATAACAGGCTCTTCTGGCATCATTTCTTTTGCTTTTAATAGTTTTTGCTCTGCAACATCATCGAAGCCCTGCATTTGAAATAGATCCGCAACAAGTAGTAAAGATTGAACATACAGTTCATCGTCTTCAGAGATATCATGAAGCACTTCAATTGCCTCATCTTCTTTATCTAAATCAATATATAATTCTGCTAAAAATATTGTAAACTCACTTTCTTCTGGATATAACAAACGTAAATCTTCTGTAATCGCTAACGCTTCATCAATAAATCCAAGCGTATGATAGTAGCGAGCAATATCATACTTCTCTTCATCTGTCCCTTGTTTTACCAATTCTTTTAATTGTGTTAATCCTTTTTCCGCTTCCCCATTTTCAATATAAGAAACAGCCTGTTCAAACTTTTGCATAAATGTCTCCTTTAATTCTTATAATATTCTCTTCTGTTCATTAATCATAAACAACTGTTGCCATGTAAGCAACTCAAAGGAGCAGAAAAGAATCTTCCCAAACTGAAAAGATCCTTTTGCTTCACAGAGATTCTAACTGCTCAAAAAAATTCGGATAGGATACAGCAACTGCATCACCATTTTCAATTTGCATTTCTCCTTCTGCTATACAAGACGCAATTGCAAGCATCATGCCAATGCGATGGTCCCCATGACTATTAACAATATTCCCTTGTAACTTCTGATTCCCATTAATAATCATACCATCTGGTGTCGCTTCAATTTCCGCTCCCAGTTTTCGAAGCTCATCAACAACCGTATTGATGCGATTCGTTTCTTTTACTTTTAACTCCTCTGCATCTTTAATAATTGTTGTTCCTGTCGCCTGTGTCGCCAGTAAAGCAATAATAGGAATTTCATCAATTAACCTTGGAATAAGTGAACCGCCAATTTCAATTCCTTTCAGTTCAGAAGTTTCAATTGTAATATCTCCACATGGTTCAAACTCTTCATTTCGAACATTACGAATTGAAATAAGCACTCCCATTTCTGATAACACATCCAGAATCCCTGTTCTTGTTGGATTTAAACCAACATTTTTCAATACAAGTTTACTATTTGGTACAATTGCACCCGCTACTAAGAAAAAGGCAGCTGAAGAGACATCACCTGGAACCTCTATTTCCGTTCCTACAAGCGATTGTCCCCCTTGTAAAGAAACAGTTCGCCCTTCTGCATTCACTTCACAACCAAATGCACGCAGCATTCTTTCCGTATGATCACGAGATTGTAACGGTTCTGTTACTGATGTCACCCCTTCTCCTTGCAATCCTGCAAGTAAAATAGCTGATTTTACCTGCGCACTTGCTACAGGAGAATGATAGTGTATACCTTTTATGTTTCCTCCACGAATCGACAACGGCGTATATTGTCCATCTTCCCGACCTTCAATTTGTGCATCCATTTCACGAAGAGGGGCTGTAACACGTTTCATAGGACGTTTTCCAATAGATTCATCCCCAATTATAGTACAATGGAAAGGAGCATTCGCTAAAATACCAAGCATGAGACGAATAGTGGTTCCTGAGTTCCCTACATCTAGCACCTCTTTCGGTTCCTGTAATCCAGCTAATCCTTTTCCATGTACAATGACATCGTTACCATCTTGCTCAATCATTATTCCTAATTTCCGAAAGCAAGCAATCGTACTTAAACAGTCTTCTCCTAATAAAAAATTTGAAATTTTTGTTGTTCCCTCTGCTATCGCTCCAAACATCACAGCGCGGTGTGAAATAGATTTATCTCCAGGCACAGCAATCGTTCCATTCAAACCATTTTTCCGCCTTATGAGTCTCTTCATTTTTATCACCCCTATTAAAAATAATATATACTTTTGTACACCTATATCATCTCTATATATCCATTTTGATTTTCCAACATATAAGTCGCGGCTATAAAAACAAAAGAAGATCCCCACTCATTTTCTCTCTTTGTTTTCACTTGGCATGGGACTGACTGAAAAAAGCTCTGACCGCTTCTATGCACGACCGGATCCTCTCTCCCTCCTAAAAAGAAATGTTTTATGGCAGTTTTCCAATTTGTATGTATATATCTTTATTGTACTGCTTTCCTTCTTCATCGTGCAAATATGTATAGCCTAAAGAAAACGACTCCTATAATGGGAGCCGCGCCTTTTCTTAAGAATATGTTTCTTCTTTCTTTTTTTGCTCTTTCACAAGTTCCGTCAGCAATTCAATAATCTCATCATTCTCTTCTTTTAAACCAACAGTAATACGGATACCACCTGGCAAGCCAAACGCAGCACCTGAACGAACAATATACCCTTTTCTCATTAATCTTTCAAATGCTTCATTACCGGGAATCCCAAGCTTTAAGAATATGAAATTTGTTTGTGATGGATAGTAAAAAACGTCGTACTCCTTACAGAACGTATAATATTGATTTAATCCTTCAGCATTTTGCTTCACGCACTCTTGTAAAAATTCTTGATCTTCTATCGCTACCAAACCAACAGCTTGTGCAACAGCTGATGTATTAAATGGTAATCTTGCTACTTCTAATTGCTGTATGAGTTTTTCATTCCCTACAGCATAACCAATACGAAAAGCAGCTAAGCCATATGCTTTTGAAAATGTACGTAACACCATGAGATTTTCATACTCTTCAAGAAGTGGCAATGTTTGTGGATACTCTTTCGCTCCTGCATATTCATAGTATGCTTCATCCATAATTACGAGTGTTGACTTCGGAACCGCCTCTAAAAATGAAAGTAATTTTTTCTGTTCTACATATGTTCCTGTTGGATTGTTCGGATTACAAATCCATACGATTTGCGTTTGTTCATCAATTTGCTTTAGCATCGTGTCCAAGTCATGAATACCGTCCTTAAGTGGCACTTCACGAACCTCTGCCCCTTCAATTACAGCATGGTGATAGTATTGTGAAAATGTTGGATTTGCCATCACAACATTTGTACCTTTTTCTAATAAAGCGCGACTAACCATTTGAATTACTTCATCCAGACCGCTACCAAATAAAAGTTGCTCTGGTTTCACATGAAGGTGTGCGGCTACTTTTTCACGAAGTTCAAAAGCTGCTCCATCTGGATATAAAGCATATTGTGTGCTTAATGAAGCTAAAGCTTCCGTTACACGTTTTGAACAGCCGAACGGGTTTTCATTAGATGCTAATTTTACAATTTTAGATAATCCATATTCTCTTTTTACTTCTTCAATGTTTTTGCCAGGTACATATGCTTTCAAAGTTAACAATTGCTCTTTTACTCTCATTTTGATTCCCCCTGTCATTTTACTAGATCAGACCGCAGTACAATCGCCTTTTCTACATGCATACACTCTACTTCATGCTGCAACTGTCTTGTCGTGACTGTCATCATCACACGAATACACTTCTGCAAAGCATTCGGTACATCTATTTCTTTTACACACATCACCGGTAATAAGTAAAGCCTTCCAAGTCGCTGCCTGAAAACATGCATTTATGTCAGCTGTTGTAGAAATTAACACCGATACAATATCAGCCGGATAGATTCCACTGTCATTTGCTATTCTCTTCACTAAACGCTCTGTTGCAGTCAATATCTCCTCAGCTTCATTATGTTCGACTGTAATCGCGCCGCGAATTGCGCGAATCAAATAGATTCCTCATCTCTTTGAAATGCTTCTAATGTAGTATGGACAGTCTCATCTGAAATAGATACGACATTCACTACCCCATATTCCTGCATAAGTACCATACGAATTATTCCTGCGTTCGCTTTTTTATCTTGCTTCATCACTTGCACAAGGCGTTCTATATTTAGATTCCTTGGCATATGCGGATAACCATACTGAGAAAACCACCGCTTAATTTCCTTATAACCAAGGTCTACTTTATAAATTTGTTCACTTAAGAATATCGCGAATAACATACCAATTGCTACTCCATCACCATGAGTAATTTTCCCATACCCCATCTCTTTTTCAAGGGCATGTCCTAATGTATGTCCAAAATTCAAGTGAGCACGCACACCTTTTTCAGTTTCGTCTTGCGCTACAATATTTGCTTTTACAGGAATTGCTCGCTGTAATATATAAATTAATTTTTCATCCCGTACATCTTCTAATGTTTTCACTTCTCGCTTTAACCAATGATATAATTCAACATCACCGATAAAAGCATGTTTAATCGCTTCAGCAAATCCTGAACGCCACTCTTTTTCCGGTAATGAATTTAAAAATGGTGTATGATATAGAACTGCTTCTGGCTGATGAAACGCTCCGATCATATTTTTTCCTAGAGGGTGATTAATGGCAACTTTTCCACCAACTGCGCTGTCATGTGCCAGTAACGTTGTTGGAACTTGAATAAAGCGAATACCGCGCATAAATGTCGCCGCAACAAAACCAGCTAAATCACCGATCATTCCTCCTCCAAGTGCAACAACTAAAGAATGTCGATCCATCCCATTTTCAAGCGCTGACGTATGAGCCGCATAAAAGTTTTCAAATGATTTTTCTTTCTCTCCACTTGGAACAACAAATGAAAAAACATGTTTTTCTACTTGCAATGCATCCATAACTTCTTCTAAATGAAATGATGCGACAGATTCATCAGAAATGACCATTACATTAGAAACAGTCGGTTCCATATTTCGAACAAGCGCTGTCAAATGTGACAACGCATCTTTTCCTACATATACATCATACTCTTTAGACTGCGTCTGAATATGTATTTTCTCCATTAAAATTCCCTCGCATATTCATTATGTTTCTTAATATTTTCACGAATACAATCCATACGATCTGCTCCAAATTGTTCCACTAAAGCTACTGCTAGTTCCCATGCAACAACTGCTTCCGCCACAACACTAGCTGCTGGTACAGCACAACTATCAGAACGTTCAATGCTCGCTGAAAAAGATTCTTTCGTATCAATATCAACACTTTGAAGCGGCTTATATAGCGTTGGAATGGGTTTCATGACGCCGCGTACGACAACCGGCATACCTGTTGTCATGCCACCTTCTAATCCACCAGCATGATTTGTTCGTCTCGTATACCCTTTTTCTTGATCCCAAAGAATTTCATCGTGCACTTGACTTCCTGGCTTATGTGCCGCTTCAAATCCAATGCCAATTTCCACACCTTTAAAAGCATTTATACTCATTACTGCCGCTGCTAATTTCGCATCGAGTTTTCGGTCATAATGCACATAACTCCCTACTCCAATTGGCATTCCCTCTACAATCACTTCAACAATTCCACCAATAGAATCTCCACTTGTTTTTGCATCATCAATTGCCTGCATCATCTTTTTAGATGCTTCCTCATCTAAGCAACGAACCGGGGATGCTTCTGTAATTTCTTGTAGTTGTTCTATTGAGTCATATGTAAGCTTTTCTGCCTGCACACCGCCAATTTCAATTACATGTCCAGCAACCTTTACACCTAACTCTGCTAAAAGTCTTTTCGCAACAGCTCCTGCTGCAACTCGAACTGTTGTTTCACGTGCTGAAGAGCGTTCAAGTACATTTCTCATATCACGGTGTCCATATTTAATTGCACCATTTAAATCAGCATGACCAGGTCTCGGTCTTGTAATTTGTCTTTTCATTTCTTTTGCTTCTTGTTCAGTTAACGGATCTACTCCCATAATCTTTGTCCAATGGGTAAAATCTCGATTTTCAACAACGAGTGCAATTGGAGACCCAAGCGTAAGTCCATGTCTAACACCACTGACAATTTGTGCTTGATCTTTTTCAATCTGCATACGTCTGCCACGTCCGTAACCTTTCTGCCTTCTTGCTAATTCTTCATTTATATCATCTGCTACTAAAGATAATCCTGCTGGAATACCTTCTAAAATTGTCGTAAGCTGCGAACCATGAGATTCACCCGCTGTGATGTATCGCATCGGATATTCCCCTTTTCTTGTAATTATTTTATCCCACATTAATGATAGGATGAGGATCTGACCGCTTCTACGCATGAGCGGATGCTCTCTTCCACCTAAAAAGAAAGATTTTATATCGTCTTTCAAGTTGTATGTATATATAGTGAAGATATAGGATTGCCCTATTTTCTACTATATAACTCCATTTTGTTTTTTCAACATATAACTCGTTGCTATGAAAAACTAAAGGTGACCCGCACTCGTTTTCTCGCTTTGTTTTCACTTGGCATGGAGCACGAAGAGGGGCTGACCGCTTCTACGCATGAGCGGATGCTCTCTTCCACCTAAAAAGAAAGATTTTATGTCTTGTTCAAAAGTTATTCTTCCTTCATAGAGGTTTTACTTTATGTATCAATATATCATACCGAGCCTTACTTCGTAACTATTTGAAACTAAAAAAGTGCAAGAAGAGTATTTACACTCTCCTTGCACTTTTCACTATTACCACAGTAATTAAAGCGTTTACAAATTATTTTAAAATAATTAGTAAATCCATTGATTCATTAATTTTGAGTAGTCTACTAATTCTTCTTCTTTAAAGAAAATACCAATCTCACGTTCTGCACTTTCTAGAGAATCAGAACCATGGATAATATTTTTCGCAACTGTTACACCAAAATCGCCACGAATTGTACCTAGTGCCGCTTCATGAGGTCTTGTTTTACCCATCATATTACGAGCAGTATCTACTACACCTTCCCCTTGCCATACCATTGCAAAAACAGGACCAGATGTAATGAAATCTACTAATTCACCAAAGAAAGGTTTTTCTGTGTGCTCAGCGTAATGTTTTCCTGCAATTTCTGGAGTAACTTGCATTAATTTCGCACCAACTAATTGAAAGCCCTTTTTCTCAAAGCGAGCTACAATTTCCCCAATGAAGGCACGTTGTACGCCGTCTGGTTTTACCATTAGAAATGTTTTTTCCATAAAAAATCTCTCCACTTCTGAATTATGTATGTAATTGTATATCCCCACACACATATTAACACCCTTATCACAATTGTGCAATAGTTTTGAAATAGAGAGATTTTTTTATTTGTAAAAGAAAGTCATTAAAATTTTCGTTTTCCAATATACTTTGCAACATTTTGCAACGCATATTTTGCCTGTCCACGTGGCAAAGGTTTTATTACCTCTAATGCTTTATGTAAATAACGTTCACTAAATGCAAATGCCCGATCAATTGCTGGACTTGTTTTAATATCGTGAATAATTTCTTTCATCTCACTTGCAGTTGTATTTTCATGTACGGATACAATTTTTGCACGAAGTTTTGGATCTTCCATTGCATACAAAGCTGGAAGTGTGACATTTCCTTGCAATAAATCTCCACCAGCAGGTTTTCCTAATTTTTCTTCTGTTGAAACGAAATCTAAAATATCATCAATAATTTGATACGACATTCCAACAAAATAACCATACCAAAACAAACGATTTACAGTATCACGACTTGCCCCAGAAGCAATGGCTCCCAACTGACAACTAGCCGCAATCAACAATGCTGTTTTTCTCTTAATCCGTCGTAAATACGTTCTTAAATTTTGATTATAATCATACTTATCCTTAATTTGTTCGATTTCACCCTTACACACTTCCAAAATTGTATACGATAATGCCTGGTGAGCTTCTGGAACTTCTAAATTCGTAATGCACTCTAGAGACTTTGCAAACAAATAATCTCCCGTATACATCGCAATACGATCTCCCCATTTTGCATTTACAGTTGCACTACTTCTTCGTAAGAGCGCTGCGTCAATTACATCATCATGAACAAGCGAAGCCATATGGATGAGCTCTAGAGCAACTGCAACATGTTTAATTGCATCTAACTTGTAGTCTCCGAATTTCCCCGCAAGTAGCACAAATACAGGACGAATTCGTTTACCACCAGCTTCGATAAGCTGTAATGCCGCATCTTCTATTAGTTGTTGCTCTGAGGCAACAACCTTTTTTAATTCTTTTTCTATTACATCAATATCCGATCGTAAAAAAGAGTACATAAGTTGTAACTTCATATTGTTCACCTTAACCTAAAAACGTCTTTTTTCTATTTTAATTTCGGTTTTAATCCTAAGTGCATAGCTGCTACACCAAAAGTAAATGGTTTCACTTGCACATGCTCAAGTCCTGCTGATTCAAACATCTTCGCTAATTCTTTCATCCCTGGGAATGTGCTAGCAGACTCTTGAAGCCATGAATATTCCTTATAGCTTTTTGCAAACATTTTGCCAAACAAAGGCATAATGTATTTGAAATACAAAATATACATCTGGCGAAAACCAATCATCGTTGGTTGAGATGTTTCTAAACAAATCACTTTCCCGCCTGGCTTTACTACTCGCGTCATTTCTTTTAATACATGCATATAATCAGGAACATTACGTAATCCAAACCCAATTGTTACATAATCAAATGTATTATCTTCAAATGGAAGTTCCATTGCATTTCCATGCAGAAGCTCCACTTGCGTCAATCCTAATGCCTTTACCTTTTCTTTACCGACAGATAGCATATTTTCACTGAAGTCTAAACCATGTACCTCTCCGTTTGGACCAACAGCATTAGCAAGTGCAATTGTCCAATCAGCAGTTCCACAACACACATCTAACGCCTTATTTCCAGGTTGTACATCCATAATTCGCATCGTTTCTTTTCGCCATGCTTTATGCCTTTGAAAACTTATAACTGAATTCATTACATCGTATTTATCAGAGATTTTTTCAAATACGTCATGTACTCTTTCTTCCTTTGATTGTTGCATGCGCTTACCCTTCTTCCAATATAAAATTGCTTATGTTTTCAATTTATCTTTTAAAGCGGAAACTATCTCATCAATTTCTTTATGGCTTTGAAGAAATGATTTTTCTTGTTCATCCATTTTTTTCAACCACTCTGTAAAGACCGCTTCCACATTTCTGTCATCATCATTTGATAGAGTTGCTTGAACCGCTTGAAAAACAGGTGCAGTTTTTCTTTTAACATGCAATTGATACTCTTTTTGAAGACGCTTATTCCCTAGCATATATGCTATAAACGGTTTCCAATGTGATAAATGAAAATGATCACATGTTTTTTGTAAAAGTGCCGATTCGATTGTCATAACACTTTTGACTACTTCATCAGCTGTTTCATATGCCCTCTGATATAACATAATTTTATGTTCATTAATTTCTTTAATCCCTTCGGCAAGTGCACGAATTAATACAATATCACAATTCATTGAAAGTAAATAATAATACAGTCCACTATAGTAATCACCTGCAAGTACTGTAAGCTGACGACGCTTATGAAATCCACTTGTTTCTTCATCTGCTTTGTTTGATACTTTTTCATGTGTATCAAGAGCGATTTGTACAAGCATAATCGTTAAAACATAGTGATCAATTTGTTCTTTATGTAAATTTGCATTTTTTAAAGCAGCGTATAAAAGCACTACCTTTTCTTCATCAATAAATGGTTCTTCAATATAGTTTATAAAATAAGGATGGCGCAGTTTTGATAGCAACTGCTCCTTTATATCCGCATACCCTCCGTAGATGTCACACACAAAAAATCACCCTTGTTTTCTAATTCATAAAACCTATTATAACACATACATTCTATTTTCTATAACCAAAACTTGGGGAATCAAGATAAACTATACGTTAGATTTCTATTCATACAATACGCATAAAAAACAAAAACTCATTCACCTATAAGTTTATGGACAGCTATCAAAATATATGTAATTTTTTAAAGACTATATCTCTCACTCCATAAACACACATTAAAATGGAATTCTCATTTCTCCTTGCCATTATAAGAATTTAGATTTCACAGGCAGTAATCCCCACCTAGTTTTGTTGGATACAGACAGTATTTCCTACAAACAACCGGAATCAAAAGTAAAATAATATAAATAAAAAAGAAAAGCAGTTTCCCGCTTTCCTTTACTTTGCCTTAATAAAAGACAAAATTTCGCTACGTGCCGCTGCATCATTTTCTAACACACCGCGCACTGCTGTAGTTACCGTTTTTGCACCAGGCTTTTTCACACCGCGCATTGTCATACACATATGCTCCGCTTCAACAACTACCATAACACCATGTGGTTCTAGCACTTCCATAATAGAATTAGCCACTGTTGACGTAATACGTTCTTGAAGTTGTGGACGACGTGCAATTGTATCTACAGTACGAGCTAATTTACTTAAACCTGTTACTTTTCCACCACGTGGAATATATGCAACATGAGCAACTCCGTAAAACGGAACAAGATGGTGCTCACACATCGAATAAAATGGAATATCTTTTACTAATACAAGCTCCTCGTGCTCTTCTCCAAACACTTTATGCAAATGCTCCTTTGGATCTTCATGCATACCTGAAAATACTTCTGCATACATTTTCGCAACACGTTTCGGTGTATCAAGTACTCCCTCACGATTTGGATCGTCTCCAATTGCCTCTAGAATAAGACGCACTGCTTGCTCGATTTGTTCTAAGTTAACTTTTGCCATCCGCTTAACCCTCCCGAAAAACCTAAAAGTGATACGAACACATTCTAGCATATTTATGATTTTAAAAGCAAAAAGAAGAGTTTCCAAAAAGGAAACTCTTCTTCCCTGTTAATATGTAAGGATTATTTAACCGCATCTTTTAACGCTTTACCAGGTTTGAATGCAGGTACTTTACTTGCAGCGATTTCAATTTCCTCACCAGTTTGTGGGTTGCGTCCTTTACGAGCCGCACGCTCACGAACTTCGAAGTTACCGAATCCGATCAATTGTACTTTATCACCTTGTTTTAAAGCTTCTAAGATAGAATCAAAAACAGCGTCAACTGCTTTTGTTGCGTCCTTTTTAGAAAGGGAACTTGCTTCTGCAACAGCATTGATTAAATCTGTCTTGTTCATGCCATTCACCTCCTCCCAAAGATAAGACTGTATAATGATCATAAAATGAGTCTTACTTTCATTTGTAGGCAATTTTTACAAATTCTATACTACAAAGATGTAGATAAATCATTATCAACGCCTATATTATACGATTCTCCTGTATAATTCAATATTTTTAAAGAAATTGTTACCTCGAAAATGTGAAAAAACGATGAAACTTGACAATATGCTACAAAGTATTAGATAATGGCTATTTCTTTTCTCCTCTCCACCTATCTTCCTCACTTTTCTCTGAATCTTGAGACTGGAGTCTTACAGCCTGCAAATAGCGGGATAAAAAAGCAAAAACCCCCTGCTCGCAGGGGGGGCCTTATAAAATAATGGCAATCAATCCGCCAGATCCTTCGTTAATAATTCTTTCTAGCGTTTCTTTTAATTTGTAACGAGCATTTTCAGGCATTAAAGACAATTTTGCTTGAATTCCTTCTCGAACAATTGAACTAAGCGAGCGTCCAAAGATATCAGAATTCCATATAGAAAGCGGATCATCCTCAAAATCTTGCATTAAGTAGCGGACAAGCTCTTCACTTTGCTTTTCAGTACCAATAATTGGCTCAAATGTAGATTCAACATCAACTTTAATCATATGAATAGACGGTGCAACCGCCTTTAATTTCACACCGAATCGCGATCCATGACGAATAATTTCTGGCTCATCTAGGCTCATATCAGCTAAGGCCGGCGCAGCTACGCCATATCCTGTTTGTTTGACCATTCTTAAAGCCTCTGAAACTTGATCATACTCCGTTTTTGCATGAGAAAAATCAAGCATAAGCTTTAATAAATGATCTTTCCCTCTAATTTCTACACCTACAACTTCTTTTAATATTTGATCGTACAATTCATCTGGTGCATATAAATCAATCTCTGCAACGCCTTGCCCCATATCAATCCCAGCTAAACTCGCTCGATCAATAAACTCATATTGACTAAATTGCCAAACAACACGATCTACATCACGAAGCCTTTTTATATCTTTAACTGTCTCTTGAACAGCTTCTTGATAACTTTGACGTAACCAATGTCCCTCATTTAATACCATAACCCAGCTTGGTAGATTCACATTCACTTCCAAAACAGGGAATTCAAATAAAGCTTCACGAAGTACATTGTAAACATCTGTTTCTCTTAAACTCTCCACACTCATTGCTAATACAGGAATATCATGCTCCTCTGATAAACTTTGACGTAACTGTTCTGTATCTGGATGATACGGCTGTACTGTATTAATAATCATGATAAACGGTTTACCCACTTCTTTTAACTCATTGATAACACGTTCTTCTGCTTCTATATAATCTCGTCTTGGAATTTCTCCAATCGTTCCATCAGTTGTAATGACAACCCCAATAGTAGAATGTTCTTGAATCACCTTACGCGTTCCAATTTCAGCAGCCTCATGAAACGGGATGGGTTCTTCATACCAAGGTGTATTAATCATGCGTGGGCCATTCTCATCTTCATATCCTTTCGCTCCAGGAACCGTATAACCAACACAATCTACTAATCGAATATTTACTTCAAGACCGTCATCAACATGGATGGAAACCGCTTGGTTTGGAACAAATTTCGGTTCTGTTGTCATAATTGTACGTCCAGCAGCACTTTGAGGTAATTCATCTTGTGCTCGCTGACGATCTGAATCATTTTCGATATTTGGAATAACAACAAGCTCCATAAATTTTTTAATAAACGTTGATTTCCCTGTTCGAACAGCTCCTACAACCCCTAAATAAATATCACCGCCTGTGCGCTCAGCAATATCTTTAAAAATATCGACCTTTTCCAAGTGATTCCCTCCCTCAAAATTTTTGGGAATAATCCAATTTGTATTCACATACAATATCCTTCACTGATGTCTCCTATCATATGAAATAACATAAAAATATTCTAGAAGTGTGGACAATATATCATATGATTTTGTCCTAAATTCATATGACTATTTAAAAAAAACTTTTTGTTTGCATCATAAGTTGTAATACATGAAAAAACCTTTCTTCTAGAACTTATTCGCTAGAAGAAAGGTTCATGACTTATCATTTAAAAAAAATTGGTTCTCCGTTTCTTACTGTATACGGTAAAGAGTATGCGGGCACAAATGGTGTATCTTTTAAAAGCATATTACGAATATCTTCCCCCTCTTTCAACTTTTCTCCGTTTTTTTGTAACATTTCATATAAATCCATTCGATAATCAACAAAAATTTCCCCTTTTTCATTAATTACAAGCGGTAATCCTTTTCCAGAATATGGACTTGTCACTTGAGGCACATCTTTATATCCCATCTTTTTGAAATCTAGCTCATAAACACCATCTGCAATAACCTTTTTAAAAGGAGGATATTGATGTTCATCACGATACATTTGCAATTTCAACTTAACATCCCGAATTTGTTCTGCCATTCTTACATCGATTAATTTTACCGTTGGATTTGTTTCTACATCTACTAATACATATTGATATACACCACCACTTTCATATGCATTTCCAGGTGCTTCTTGTATATAACGTGGTGCAATTTTTTGGAAATCAATTGGATATTTTTGATAAATCGGTGTGCTCATATCACGCGTTTTAATTGGCAATAAACCATTATTTTGTTCCTTATATGTATTGACTGCCTTTTGTACAGCTTGCAGCTGATCTTCATAAGGGACAGCATTCTGTTTCATATTTTCTCTAGGATACATACATCCTGACAAAAGGCTTATACAACAAAATATTAAAATAATATAGTTTTTTTTCACAGACAATCCATCCTTTATTTTCTCGCTCACATCTATTAAATCTTGTTTATTCATTTCCACCTACCTCTCCACAATCTATTTGAAAACAAAGAGTGGCGATTATTCATTCTTATTGTTCGACTGGCCCACTAAATACAACGAGGAAAATAACAATCCCAGATACAACCATAAGTGTATAAGCAACCAGCGCTGTAATACCTTTCAAAATTTTATTCTTTATTTTATGCCTACTTAATAAAATAAAAGCTACTGCAATAAACATGAATCCCATTGCTCCTAAAGAAAACCACATTTTTATAAGTCCTTCAGACATATACACACCCCTTAATTATCAATCTATTTTTATACTATTTTAACAAATTAAAAATTTTAAACAAATAGAAAAATAATATATGACCATTCTTTTTAGCTGGTAAAGAGCATCCGACCATACATAGAAGCGGTTAGATCCTTTTTCTGCCCCATGCCAAGTAAAAACAAAAGGAGAAAGCGGGTGGAGACTCCCTTTTATTTTCACAGCTGAGACTTATATGTTGGAGAATATTTATGTATACGTACAAATTGAAAAAACGGCAGAAAGCGTTTCTTTTCTGGTGGAAGAGAGCATCCGACCATGCATAGAAGCGGTCCGACCCTCTTCCTGTCCATGCCAAGTGAAAACAAATAAATAAAATGAGTGTAGGTCACCTTTCGTTCTTCATAATGGCGAATTATATATTGGAAAATCAAAATGGATAAATGTAAATAAAAAACAAAAATAAAACCGAAGCGAATGTATCATCTTCGCTTCGGTTGACCAAATACGCCCACAAACAGCTCCAATCCCATTTCTTCATAGCTATCGTATGCAATCCTCGAACCCTTTGTTTCTCATGCTTTATTTTTTAAACATTTTACTTAACGAGCTAAAGTCTGTTGGCATATTATTATTAATAATCGCTTTTACAATTTGATCTTCTTGCTCTTTTGGTACCTCTCGCCCTGCCATTACTGCGACCTGATGGATTAATTGGCGTAGTACTTTCTCATCGCGTAAATTTGCATTTTGTACAGATGATGCTAATTTAAAAATATCGTCTTTATTTACTTTCGCTTCTTTTTCAATATTATTGAAAATGTTATTATCCATTTTCTTCACCCTCTCTTCAAGTTACAATCCATCGTATGCAAAAAGAAATAAATGGTGAAAAAACCCAGAAAAACAAAAAGCTGTATACGTGTTTTTTCACGCATACAGCTTTTATTTACAATAAATCAGGTATCGCTTCAACTTCATGTTTACGAACACGCCCCATCAATGACCCTACTGCATCTTTCACATTATTTCCATTGAATAGTACATCATATAAGGCTGCCGTAATTGGCATTTCAACTTTCATTTTCTCAGCCATCTCATATGCAGCTTTCGTTGTTCGTACACCTTCAACTACCATACCCATACTATCTAATACTTCTTCTAATGAATATCCTTTTCCAAGCATATTTCCCGCACGCCAATTTCGGCTATGGACACTTGTACAAGTTACAATCAAGTCACCCATTCCCGTTAAACCAGCAAATGTTAACGGATTACCACCCATCTTTCTTCCTAAACGAGCAATTTCCGTTAAACCACGTGTCATAAGAGCTGCTTTTGCATTATCACCTAATCCAAGGCCATCCGTTATACCCGCGGCTAGTGCAATAATATTTTTTAATGCCCCACCGAGCTCTACTCCGACAATATCAGGATTCGTATATACTCGGAAATAACTATTCATAAACAAGTCTTGTACTTCTTCAGCTGCTTCCATACGTTTAGCAGCTGAAGTAACAGTTGTCGCTTGACGAAGCCCTACCTCTTCCGCATGGCTTGGTCCTGATAGGACAACAACATCCCGAATAAGATGCACTGGAATTTCTTCTTCAATCATTTCTGAAATACGTTTTGAAGTTCCCGGTTCAATCCCTTTACTTGCATGAATCCAAGTAATTGGCTGTGAAACAATATCTTTCATATTTTTCAATACTTCTCGATACGCTTTCGTTGGCACGACTAAAAGTACTGTATCTACATCTACTAATGCCTCTTCTAAAGAAGAGTAGGCTACGATTGTGCTTGGCAATGTAATTCCTGGGAGATACCGGCTGTTCTCATGTTTCATATTGATTTCATCCATGAGCTCCGAACGATTTCCCCAAATACGTACATCATGACCATTGTCAGCTAATACCATCGCTAACGCTGTGCCCCAGCTACCTGCTCCTACTACTGTGATTTTTTTCATAAAATCACATCCTCTCCATTAGTCTCTTGCTCTAGAAATAATTCGAATTGGCGTTCCTACGAAGCCAAACGACTCACGCAAACGATTCTTTAAGAAGCGCTCATATGAAAAGTGCATTAATTCTGGATCATTTACAAATACAACAAATGTTGGTGGTTTCACCGCGACTTGCGTTGCGTAGAAGATTTTCAAACGTTGTCCATTATGCGTTGGTGTTGGATTCATTGCAACAGCATCCATAATCACGTCGTTTAATACGTTTGTTTGTACACGAATACTATGACTTTCATTAACTTCATTAATAACTGGTAATAATGTCTGTGTACGTTTTTTCGTTTTCGCAGATAAGAATACAATCGGTGCATAATCCAAGAATTGGAAATGCGCACGGATATTTTCTTCAAATGCTTTCATTGTCTTTTCATCTTTTTTAACTGCATCCCATTTATTCACAACAATAATTACTGCTCTTCCTGAGTCATGTGCATAACCAGCAATTTTTTTATCTTGTTCAATAATTCCTTCTTCACCATCTAAAACGACTAAAACAACGTCAGATCGTTCAATCGCTCTCAATGCACGAAGTACACTATACTTTTCAGTACTCTCGTATACTTTCCCTTTTTTACGCATCCCCGCTGTATCAATAATAACGTAATCTTGACCATCTTTACTATATGGTGTATCAACAGCATCACGGGTCGTTCCTGCTACGTTACTTACAATTACACGCTCTTGACCAAGCAATGCATTTACAAGTGATGATTTTCCTACATTTGGACGCCCAATTAATGAGAAACGAATTGTTTCGTCATCATATGCCTCTTCTTCAATCTTAGGGAAATGCTTTGCTGCTTCGTCTAATAAATCACCTAAACCTAATCCGTGTGTACCTGAAATTGGGAATGGCTCACCAAATCCTAATGCATAGAAATCATAAATATCATTACGCATCTCTGGATTATCAACCTTATTCACCGCTAGTACAACCGGCTTTTTAGAACGATATAAAATCTTTGCTACTTCTTCATCTGCAGCTGTTACACCATCACGGCCATTTGTCATAAAAATGATAACATCCGCTTCATCAATCGCAACTTCTGCTTGTTGACGAATTTGTGTCAAAAACGGCTCGTCTCCAATATCAATTCCACCTGTATCAATAATGTTAAATTCATGATTTAACCATTCTCCCGCACTATAAATACGATCTCGCGTTACGCCTGGGATATCTTCTACAATTGAAACTCTCTCTCCAACAATTCTATTGAAAATAGTAGATTTCCCTACGTTCGGGCGTCCTACTATTGCCACTACTGGTTTCGGCATATAATTTCATCCTTTCAACTTGCTTCTGTTTATTATGTAAAAAACCCTTCTTTGTGCAAGAAGGGATTTGCATTCCAGAATATTTCTCATCGTATCAAAACATCTCATATTATAGCACACGTTACTAATGTTTCACAATAATATATACATTCTCTTGTAAGCGGTGTGCGATACCGTCTAAAATCGCTTCTAAATTATTTGCTACAAATTCCATTTCTTCTTTTGAGTCACAAGTAAATAAAGGTGCCCCCCCAGCAAACTTTTCTGGCGTCGTTGTAATTACAGCAAGAATATAACTTTCTAACATCATCGTATATCTCCCCTTCCTTTTGGGGCCTCTGATGACATATGAACCGCACTTTCTAATGTTGGTACATTCCCTATTACTGCAATCGCTTTTTTTACATCTTGATCTTGCGGGAGTACAAATACCCCTACTCTTCCATCTTCTAAATCGCGCTTAGCTAAGGGGACTAACGCCGGGGTTCCAGAATCTCTAAATATGCCTAATGCAACCGATACATCATGTAAGATTGCTTGTCGTTGTCCAAGATTGGAAATTGTTATTCTTGCGTCAATAGACTTAGGCTTTAAAATAAAGCCCATTCCATACTTCATAATTTCTTCTTGCCTTGCGGGCAATCCAATATTCATAATATAAATATTATCAATATATAGTCCTGCTCCCTCAAAGCGGAGAGGGACATGCTCAATGTCTACAAGATCACGTAACCTTTTACCAGACATCAATATTTTGGCAATAAAGAATCCCGCTGTGCCAGCAACTACACCAGCTATCCACGAATGAAACCCTATATATGTAAATGTTGTCACAAATGCTGTTAACATCGCTAAATAGTTGCGACTTTCAAATACAAGAGCTATCCCCTCAATATATGTGTTTCCACGCGGTACAAGCTCATACCCATCTAATTGCTGCAGTGTATTCCTTTCCATATTTCGAACATCTCGAAATTGAGACGCAGCTAATGTTAAGAAAGTAATCGCTGAAAAATCCTTCTTCAAAATGGATGGAATAGCAATTGCTCCTAAAGCTGCTGCAATTAATCCCATAGCAATGTGAATGATTTTTCCATGTAAACGTGTCGGATACTGCCTCGTATCTGTACGAAGCATCAAAATTCGCGTTACTGTTCCAGCAATGACGCCACATAAAATGGCTGGTGTATATTCAGTCATGTATTACCCTTGCCTTTCTTTTACATGTTTTTTTCTAAATTGTCCTCTATACGCCGATAATTTTGCGATATAAGACATCATCATAACCAGTAGTGTAGAAACAGCAATGATATCAAAGAATGTCAAACCACCAAATTCGTATGGAAAATGAAGCCTGCGAAAAATAAATGTTACCAATATTTCTCCTTGTAGTGCTCCGGCATATAAAGAACATAGACGCAATAAACGATCTCGATGTAATAAAATTGATGCATATACAAGAGTACCGCTTAACATAAAAATCCGATCAATAACAATCCAAATCGGATCATACACCTCTAATAAATGAAAGCTTGTATATAGCATAGCAATGATAAGTGCCGACAATAAGGCATACATTTTTTTCCACACAGAATATAGAGCAATCCCCAAAAAGGAAATAATACCGAGTATAAGAGCGTTTATTGATACAGTGAAAGAAGCAATAGATACCGTTATCTGTGAACAAATAATAAATATTAATATAGCAGCACTAACTTTCCAACGAATTTCATCTTTTTTCAAAAAAAACGTTGTAACAACCCAGCCCACCCACGCTAAAAAATAAAAATAACTTCCATCCATATTTTCTCCTCCTATCATTTCCATTATGGGAACTTTTTATGAAAACTAATCCTTTTCTTCTTTTTGCATAGTTTTTCTTATAACAGCAACACTTTCTATTAAGGAGGTGTAGATAACGATGGGAAAAGACCGCCAAGAAAAGAAACTAAAACAATCGCGCCGTGTCGAGTCTGACCGCGACCAATCGCTGCAATATCCTGGAGCAACTGGGCTTGATACACCAGAGCAAGCTCGCAAGCAAAATCAGCATTAAACAAAATGAAAAAACAGCCGACATCGGCTGTTTTTTCATTTTCCCACAATTCATTATGTTATTAATCCATGCTCCAACGCTTTCTTTATTGCTTCTACACGATTAGAAACTTGGAGCTTAGTATATATATTGATAATGTGTGTTTTAACCGTTGAAATTGAAATAAAGAGTTTCTCACCAATCTCTTTATTTGTCGCTCCAGTAGCTAGAACAATTAACACCTCTAATTCTCTCTGACTTAGCACTGTATTTGTTACTTCTTCACTTTTAAAGATAGTGCTTTAAAAGTTTCATAGCACTTCGTTACTTTATCCACTTCAATAATCTTATTCATTTCATCTTCCCCTTTCCTCTTCATTGTACGAGGCGGGTACATAAAAAAAATCAACCGAACGGTTGATTCTTGCGGTTGATTTTTTTATTATTATCTTATTCTGATTTATAAATAACCTGCAAAAAAACTTAAAAAACATTACCTATTGCTATAGCACGTCGTATCAATCCCACGTTGCGATAACCAATGATACGTGTCACCCTTCACAATAAGCGGCACTCGCTGAAGCTCAGAGAGTGTTCTCGCTCCAAGAGCCGTCATTATAAATTGTAAATCCGTATGTAAAAGTTCTATTTCATCCATTAATTTCTGGGTACCATCATTCATCAATATACGTAAAAAATACCCAGCAAAAGCAGTCGCCCGTGCCCCTAATGCAATTGCTTTTGCTACATCAAGCGCAGTTTGTATACCGCCAGATGCAATAAGAGAGAGGTTTTTATTTGTAGAGGATGCTTCTATGATCGAAGCTACCGTCTGAATGCCCCAATCATTAAAATAAGAAAGCATTCGCTTCCTTCGCTCATTTTCAACTGCAGCAAAATTTGTGCCACCATAACCACCAACATCTACAGCCGTAACACCAACATTAGTTAGCTGCTGTACCGTTTCTTTACTCATACCAAAACCTACTTCTTTTACTATAACTGGAACCGGAGAACTTGTAACAATTTGTTCAATCCGCTCTAATACGCCTGTAAAATCCCGATCACCTTCTGGCATCGTTAGTTCTTGAATGACATTCAAATGAATTTGCAAAGCATTCGCTTCAATCATATCAACCGCTCGTTTTGCCTGTTCAACGCTCGCTTCACTACCCAAATTTGCAAAAACGATTCCATTTGGATTTACCTTTCGAACAATTCGATAAGAAGATGCTTCTTTTTCATCTTTTAACGCAGCCATTTGAGAACCGACAGCCATCGCAAGGTTATGATGCTTAGCCACGTGTGCTAACTGTTCATTAATATGTAATGTGTGATCTCCACCACCACCAGTCATCGCATTGATAAAAATCGGCGAACTTAATGAAAGTTCGCCGATTTCCGTTTCAAATGTAATGCTTTCATAACTTGAATTTGGCAAGCTTTGATGGACAAAAGCAATATCATGAAAGCCATGTATACGAGACTGTCCGGTGGAAAGAGCGTATTCAATATGTTCTAATTTTCGTTTTGCCCTTACCACTTGTACCCCTCTTTATTTCTTTAATTTTTTCAGTTGTTCACCAATAATATCACTAAATTGGAAAGTTGCAGACTCAGAAGTCGGCTCATATTTGCTATAATCTTCTGTTTCATTATTTTCTTCAACAGCTTCTTTTATACTTAAAGAAATACGTTTTTCTGCTGCATGTACTTCAAGTACTTTCACTTTCACTTCTTGTCCCATTTCTAATACTTCATTTGGATTTTTCACGTGACGATTTGCAATTTGTGATACATGCACAAGTCCTTCTACACCTGGTAAAATTTCAACGAAAGCACCAAATGTAACAATTCGTTTCACTATACCTTCTCGAATATCACCCGCTTTAACTTCAGCAGAAACGTTTTCCCAAGGTCCTGGCTGAGCCGCTTTAATCGATAAAGAAATACGCTGCGTATCTGCATCAACCGATAATACTTTGACTTTTACACTTTGTCCTTGTGTTAACACATCAGAAGGCTGTTCAACGCGGTCATGAGAAATTTGTGAAATGTGTACTAAACCATCTACATCACCAACATTCACAAAAGCACCAAAGTCAGTTAATCGTTGAACTGTACCTTCCACAACGTCTCCTTCTTTTAAAGAAGAAATCGCTTCTTTTTTCTTTGATTCTAATTCCTGTTCTACAACTGCTTTATGTGAAAGAATAACACGATTTTTTTCACGATCTAATTCAACAATTTTCACCGCTAATGTTTTTCCTTTATAATCAGTAAAATCTTCTACATAGTGCATTTCTACAAGTGAAGCTGGAATAAATCCACGGACACCAAGATCCACAACTAAACCACCATTCACAATATCTTTTACAGTAACATCAAAAACTTCACCTGAAGTGAATTTTTCTTGCAACTCTACCCATGCTTTTTCTGCATCAACAGCACGTTTCGATAATACAAGATCATCATCTTCTAATTTAATAACTTTTAATTCAAGATTTTGATCTAATTTTACAACATCGCTCGCTTTTTCAATATGAACGTTAGCTAATTCACTAATCGGAATAACGCCATCTGTTTTGTATCCAACATTTACAAGAACTTGTTTTTCTTCAACCTTTGTTACAGAACCTGTAACAACGTCACCCACTTGTAATGCTTTTGAATCCACAACTTCTTCATTCATTTTTTCTACCATGGAAATACCTCCCTACAGAATTGACAAAGCTTTTTTATGTATATACGAAATGAAAACAAATGTTTTCATTTGCATGTTATAAGAAATTTTTAGCATATACTCGCTTCCAATACATACAACAACCTATTTTTTGCTATACACTTCATAGAAGATATAGAAGCCTATATAAATAGTATACAGCAAAATCTCCTTGAATAAAGTATGTTTTAAAATATAATAGCGAATATATTCTGACAGTTTCTCTTCTTTTACTAACTTCTTACAAATTGACTTATTTGTCAAGGAAAGTGTTTCACTATTCTCTGTTATACTAATATTTTTAAAATAAAAAAAGAAAGAGGATTCCCTCTTTCTTTATTTTGCAAACGCTCCAGAAACAATATCCATGATTTTTTGGACAACTTCTTCAATTGATAACGAAGTTGTGTCTAACTCCAATGCATCATCCGCTTTTTTTAACGGAGAAACTTCGCGCTCTGAATCTAATTTATCACGCTTGGCAATTTCTTTTTTCAATTGCTCCAAACTAGAAGCGAAGCCTTTCTTCGTATTTTCAAGGTGTCTACGCTCCGCTCTCTCTTGAACAGAAGCAAGCATAAAAATCTTCACTTCCGCATTAGGTAGCACATGCGTACCAATATCACGACCATCCATTACCACCCCGCCCTTTTCTGCTAGAGCTTGTTGGCGGCGCACCATCTCTTCGCGAACAAGACGATGCTTGGCAACAATTGATACGCGATTTGTTACATTCGGTGTACGAATCGCTTCAGATACATCCTTGCCGTTTAAGAAAACTAGTTGTGTATTTTCACCTTGCTGAAAATCAATATTCACATTTTTTAAAACTTCCATTAAACTTTCTTCATTTTCAATATCTACATTTTGTTCCAGAGCAGCGTATGTAAGCGTACGATACATTGCACCTGTGTCAATATAGACATAAGAAAGTTCTTTCGCAACAACCTTTGCAACTGTGCTTTTTCCAGCAGCTGCTGGACCATCTATCGCAATTGAAATTCGTTTATCCACTGTAACACCTCATTTTTTTCACTTATAAAACAAAATGAAAAGCAGGTACAAATCCCCTGCTTCTCTACACTTGTTTCATACCGATTAAATCCTAAATTATTGTAGCACAATCCTTACTAGAAGAAAATGAAAACTACTTATTGACTTGTAAAATATCAGTTATATTTTCACTTGTAACGCCTTCATAATAAACGATTTTTGATAAATATTTCACTGTGGATTCTTGCATGAAAAGCAATTGAATAATGCAGAGACAAATAAATTGAATCAATAATATACGAATTAAAGCTCCCTCAATTTTTTTCAAAGAAATATCCTCTTTTCATTTTTCTCACTCATTCTAACAACTCACGATAAAAAAATTAAGGATCCATTCCCTTCAATTATTTCCAAAATAAAGTAGTCAACTTTATTTTCATTTCTAATACAAACTTTTATACATTTCCATTGTCGAATCTAGTAAAAACATGGTATGTTCTAAATGTATTTTTTGACTAGAAAGGGGTATAAGCATTGAAAAAAATCCTAGTTTTACACACAGGTGGAACAATCGCAATGGAGGAAGATAAAGAAACTGGGGTTGTACAACCAGGGGAACAAAATCCTCTTTTAAAATTCATTCCAAATTTAGCGGATGATATTGATTTAATCGTTGAAGATGTCTTTCATCTTCCATCTCCTCATATGACTCCTAGCGAGATGTTACAATTACAAATCATCATTGACGAAAGAGTAAAACATGAAGATATCCATGGCGTTGTCATTACACATGGTACAGATACATTAGAGGAAACTGCATACTTTTTAGATTTAACTGTACAAACGAACATTCCAATCGTTGTAACAGGTGCAATGCGCTCTAGCAATGAATTGGGTGCTGACGGTTTATATAACTTTTTATCAGCTGTAAAGGTTGCAAGTAGCAGCGAAGCGCTTGGAAAAGGTGTTCTTGTCGTGTTAAACGACGAAATTCACTGTGCAACAAATGTAACAAAAACACATACAAGTAATGTTGCAACATTCCAAAGCCCTCAATACGGACCAATCGGTATGGTGACAAAACGCGGCGTTGTCTTCCATCACGCTCTCGTAAATCATGAAACATACATGATTGGGCAAATTTCTAAAAATGTTGTTGTGTTAAAGGCATACGCTGGTATGGATGATACATTATTAGCAGCAATTGAAAACCTACCGGTCGATGGGATTGTAATCGAAGCACTTGGTCAAGGTAATTTACCACCACGAACGCTTTCTAGTTTACAACGCTTAATAATTAAAGGGATTCCAATTGTTCTCGTTTCTCGCTGCTTTAATGGAATTGTCCAAGACGTATATTCCTATGAGGGTGGAGGAAAACAATTAAAAGATATGGGAATTGTTTTCACATACGGTTTAAATGCCCAAAAAGCTCGTATTAAACTACTTGTTGCTTTAGAATGTACTCATTCTCAAGATAAAATCCAACAAATGTTTATGCACGATTAAAAAATAAGCTGTCGAAAAATTCGACAGCTTATTTTTGTTCTCTTGATACAACTGTTTGTGTAATTGCTCCACCATGAAATCTTCCATTCTCAATAAAAATTTCATTCGCATTATTTCCAGCTGCAATAACACCCGCAATAAAGATATTCTCCACATTCGTTTCCATTGTTTCTTCTGTAAATATCGGACGTCCTGTTTCTTTATCAATTTCTACTCCCATTTTTGTTAGGAAACTATGATCCGGGTGGTATCCCGTCATCGCAAATACAAAGTCATTTTGAATTGTAAATAACTCTCCGTTACTTGTATACGTAAGCGTATGTTCGGTAATTTCTTTTACGTGAGCATGAAACTGCATTTGAATCGTACCATTACGTACTAACGCTTCAAATTCAGGTAAAATCCACGGCTTAATACTCTGCGAATATTCTCCCCCGCGATATAACACCGTTACACGTGCTCCAGCTTTTACAAGTTCTAGCGCAGCATCTACACTTGAATTTTTCCCTCCTATTACAACTACATCTCTGTCAAAATAAGGATGTCCCTCTTTAAAATAATGAGATACTTTCTCCAATTTTTCTCCAGGAACGTTCATATAGTTTGGATTATCATAATATCCCGTTGCCACTACGATATATTTCGCAGCGTATGTTTCCGTATTTCCATCACGCTTCGTCGTACTTACTCTAAAGAAATTCCCATCTTTTTGCACTTGTTCTACGCGTTCAAATGCATTTACTCGCACACCTTTACGCTTTACCACTTCACGATAATACGCAAGCGCTTGATTACGAACTGGTTTGCGGTTTTCTGTAATAAAAGCAACATCACCAATCTCTAACTTTTCACTAGAGGAAAAAAACGTTTGATGAGTCGGATAATGATAAATCGCATTCACAATATTTCCTTTTTCAATTACTAGTGGATTGATTCCCTGTTGCTGCAGTGAAATCGCTGCTGCTAATCCACACGGTCCGCCCCCGATTATAATAGCTGTTTCTTTTTGCATACTCGGTTCACTCCTAGTCTTCTGCCTCAATCTCTATTTATTACAAAACAAGAAAAAACCTACTTTCAGCAGTAGGCACCTATCTTTATTGTATTCATTTTTCATATATTTGTCATCTAAACGATACGTACATTCGATAGACGTCCGCTAAAAATTGTCTAAATCGTATTCCTTGTTGTCCCAATACATTTTCTGGATCAATCTTCCTCGTAGGATCAAGTGTTTTATGAGATACAATATCCTTTTTAGGATTTAAATTGAATGTATGACATAAATAAGCATGGTACCATGTAAACCGCGTGTAAGAATCCCAAAAGTTAACATTACCTCCATAACACATTTCAACACCAATTGCTGCTTTGTTCGCATCATAACCAAACAAATCATTGTCTGTTGGTACATTATATCTTACATGATACGCTACCTCATCAATTGGGATAATTTCTAAAATGGTTGTATCATCTACAAAGGTATGCGCCGATGCTTTCGGTTGTATTTCGTTAAAGTAATCTCGATTTCCTATCGCATTGCTGCCAGGATTCCCCGTATCATGGCTTACAATGAACCTCACCTTCGAAAGGCGGATTCCTGGTCGGGAGCTTCCGTACCCAATATAATTTCGCTCTATAGGGAACATCACCATGTCTATCAACTCCGCTCTAGAAAATTACCTTTCTTCTTTATATATGTATTCAACCTCGATATCTATATAGCACATTTCTTACACAAAGAGAAAATCAAAAATATTCGAAGTAAATACCATAAATAATAAAATACTTACAGCCGTTCCATAAAACCCATAAAACCAAACACAGTCTTCTTTTGTATCTAAACCGAAAAATTTATTTACGGATTGTAACAAAGAGGAACGTTTTACATGTTTTTTTCGTAAAACCTCTACCCGTTCCATAACATCTGTTGGCATCATAAATCTTTGGTCTGCTGTCATTTTCATTATTAATCTCTCCTTATCTTGTTTCCGTTTTGTTTATCTAAAGAGAGCATAGCACAAACGTTCTGTTGGAACAAGTGTTCTTTTTTATTTTTTGTAATCGATCATCCATTTTTAACAATATTACACCTATTAACAGTAATTATTTAACCGAACCACTTTAAAAGTAATATTATAATTCCCCAGACGATAGCTATCACTGGCCCAACAATACATACTCCAAACAACAAAGACATAATTCCTTCTCCAAATATTTGCAGTACACTCGCCCTTTCACTAGAATTCCTTTTCTTTAACCTTTCTTCTAAATATACGATTCTCTTTTCCAATTCATCCACTCGCTCACTCACATCAATCTTCGTTTGCAATTTTATCTCCACCTTTTCTATGATCCTTATTATGTACTTCAATAAAAAAACGTGGTTTCCTTGAAGGAAACCACGTTCTCTCTAAACTCTTTATTCTATTATACCCAGCCTCTAAAGCGGCTAGCTTCTGCCATTTTACGTACACCAACCATATAGGCTGCTAAACGCATGTTCACTTTACGAACTTGTGATGTTTCGTAAATAGAATCGAATGATCTTACCATTACTTTTTCTAAACGTTGTTCTACTTCTTCTTCTGACCAGTAGTAACCTTGGTTATTTTGTACCCATTCGAAGTAAGATACAGTAACACCACCAGCACTTGCTAATACATCAGGAACAAGTAAAATACCGCGTTCTGTTAAAATTTTAGTTGCTTCTAATGTAGTTGGACCATTTGCTGCTTCTACAACAATTTTCGCTTTAATATCCGCAGCATTCTCTTCTGTAATTTGGTTCTCGATTGCAGCTGGAACTAAAATATCACAATCAAGTTCTAATAGCTCTTTGTTTGAAATTGTATTGTTGAACAATTTCGTTACTGTTCCGAAGCTGTCACGACGATCTAGTAAGTAGTCGATATCCAATCCATTTGGATCATGTAGTGCACCGTAAGCATCAGAAATCGCAATTACTTTTGCACCAGCATCATGCATAAATTTAGCTAAGAAGCTACCAGCGTTCCCAAACCCTTGGACAACAACGCGAGCGCCTTTAATATCGATACCGCGTTTTTTCGCAGCTTCGCGAATACAGATTGTTACACCTTTTGCAGTTGCTGTTTCACGCCCATGAGATCCACCTAATACAAGCGGTTTACCTGTAATAAATCCAGGCGAATTAAATTCATCGATGCGGCTATATTCATCCATCATCCATGCCATAATTTGTGAGTTTGTAAATACATCTGGAGCAGGAATATCTTTTGTTGGACCAACAATCTGGCTAATTGCTCGTACATATCCACGGCTTAATCTTTCTAATTCACGGAAAGACATTTCACGTGGATCACAAATGATACCACCTTTACCTCCACCATATGGTAAATCAACAATACCACATTTTAAACTCATCCAAATAGAAAGTGCTTTCACTTCGTTTTCTGTTACGTTTGGATGGAAGCGAATTCCACCTTTCGTTGGACCAACAGCATCATTGTGCTGTGCGCGATATCCTGTAAATATTTTAACAGTCCCGTCATCCATACGAACTGGAATTTTCACTGTCATCATACGAATTGGTTCTTTCAGTAATTCATATACCTCGTTTGGATAACCCAACTTTTCTAGGGCTTCGTTAATAACAATTTGTGTTGAATTCAACAATTCAAAATGTTGCTCCCTTTGTTGTGTTTGTGTTTGAGCTCCCTTTTCGGCTACCATAGTAAGTAAACCCCCTGTAATTTCACTTGTTTAGTAAACCTTCATTGCCTAGTATACACCGTTAAATTTGGAATGCAATAGAAAACGCTAACAAATGTATACAAACTATTCTTTATTGCAAGCGTTTTCACTATTATTATAGTCCTTTTATCGCTTTTAGAAAAGTAAAATACTTAAATATTTAAATGTTTTTTATATCACAATGTATTTTAGTCTATCTAATATCGCAAAATACTAACAAAACCTCAAGCTATTTCTACTAGCTGAGGTTTTGTTTTAAGACAAAATACTTGTATATTTGCTGAATTGCTTGAGAATCCATTAATTCTTTTCCATATTCCATAATACGATAAATTGTTGCTGTAGAAGAATTACCGTATTCTGCTAAAATCGCAATAATATCTGCCTTTAATAATGGTGTTTCTTCTTCCATCCAAAGATAAAAACGCCCATCCCATGTGTAGAGTTTCCCTCCGGTTACACCGAGATTATACAAACGATTTGCCAACGTAATCACATCTTCAAACGTTGCAAATTCATACAATATATGTTCACTCTCATCTAGAGTTACTTGCATCTCGATAAACTCATCACGAAACTCATCTTCTGTATCGGTTTCGTGATTTTCTTTTGTGACAATTACAACCATTCCTTGTGCTTGTAAAGAAAAAACTTCAACCGCAATTGGACCATCCGCTTCAAATCCAAGTTCTTTATTTGCTTCTTGCATCATATCGCGAAATAACTGTTGCACTTTCGGAGCATTTTTCCATAAATCCTCCTTCGTCAATCCTCGCTCAGATAAATCGTCAAACGTTAGGAAAATTTTGATTTTATTATAATTTAAACGTTCCAGCCTCATCTTGTAACCTCCCTACGTAACCGTTGTATCTAATTTTTATTATATGAAATAGAAAATAGATGGTTCTTTTCGAACAACTATTCCGACGTATTTAACCATTTATCCCATTCTTTTTTTGTATCACCAATGAACACATTTTGAAGTCCAATCTTGTCTTCATCTGAAACAAACTGACTTGCAAATCCAACAAGCCCTATGCAGATCTTTGAATTCTGACTTTGCAACTTCTTAATCAAATTTAGTGCGCCTTTCAAATATCGCTCTTTTGAACATGATATAAACACATATTTGGGTGCAAATTGCTTAATAACTGTATGAATCTCATCTTCCTCTAGGCCTGTCCCAAAATATGTTGCTTGATAGCCTTTCAAACGTAAATATATTGTGAAAACAAAAAGGTTTAATGTATTCAATTCTCCTGGTGCGCATATAGCCAAAGCTTTTGGCAAAATAAAATTAGTATGCGTATTATGATAAATCATTCCAATGCGTGAACATAAAAATGAATCTATATACCGCTCTTGTACAGCTGTTATCTCATCATTTCTCCGCATAGTCTCCAATTTATCAATAATCTTAACAAATATATGAGTGATTACTTTTTCTGTTGTATAAATAACAAATGCCTCGTTTAATAATTCACGGGCATGCTTTTCATCAAATTTTAACAAATAATGAAGGATATCGTCTACTAAAAACACTTCTGTACTGTACGCTACTTCAACTAAATTGTGATTTTGCAATCGATTGCTCTCTAATAACTGGACTGCTTGACCAATCGTAAATCCTTCATTCACTTTATACATTAACCATTTTAAAATTCTCACATGCTCTTCTGTATATAGGCGATGCCCAGCATCATTGCGCTTTGGAGCAATAATATGATATCGTCTCTCCCAAGCCCGCAGCGTACTCGGCTGAATTCCAAGCATATTCGAAACAGCTTTTATATTATATTTCCCTTTTAAAGTTGGCATGTTTTTCCCACCTTTAAACCGAACATCTTTTATTTTTTTCCTTGCAACGTAATTAAGTGCGTTTGGGCTGGAGCTCGAAAACGTAGTGGTATCAATGTCGTTCCATACCCATTACTCACAAATAAAGTTGTATTCGGATACTTATATACGCCGCCTTTTAGATATCGTTTAAAATGAAATAGACGAATTTGTCCCCCATGGGTATGACCACTTAATACGAGGGAAATTTGTTCTTGTCCAGACATTTTGTTTACAATAACAGGATTGTGACTAATAAGAATACGAAAGCCATTTTCTTGACAATCTGCTAGTGCCAAGTCTAAACGATCCCGTTCTAATCCAGCATCATCCACCCCTAATAAGCAAAGCTTGTCGCCAGAATCTGATTCAAACAGCACTCTTGTATTATCTAAAATTTTCACACCATGTTCTAGTAATAACGCATCTAGTTCATGATAGTCAATTTCATAATCATTATTTCCCCATACAAAATATATAGGACCAATTTTACTTAATGTTTGAACATTAGCAGCAATTTGTGATAACGATACACCTTTCTCAGCTAAATCACCGCCAATAATAACAAAATCAGCTTTTCCTTTTACATTTTCAATTAAAGAAGGCGAAACAATTCTCCTATGAATATCTGAAATGAAAAATATCCTGACCTTTCCAAAGCTTTCCGGGAAATTTACAAATGATAAAGTGTGTTCTAGCAATGTATTACGCAATGCTTCTCTATACATCATAAAAAGACAAATAAAGCCAATACATATGAACGTACCACCTAAAATCCACAACATATATTTTTCTCAACTTCCCTCTCAACAAAATGTAATTTTATCAAGCTATATTGCAATAAAGATGAATAAAATCTCATCCGATACAAAAGACTTCATTCACCTTTTCAACCACTCATATAACCATTATTTTACAGATACTATTCCTTCTCCGTTTTCTTTTTGACAGGAATTTTCAATTCTTTTCCCACTTCTAACTGATTGTCTTGTAAATTGTTATAGCGTTTAATGATTGTAGCCCCATCTTCATTGGGAAAATACTGTTTCCCAATACTTTCAAATGTCTCACCTGCTTTTACAATATGCGTTTCAAATTTTTCTGGCTGCTTCTTTTTTCCTTCACCATGTTTATTTGAATCGAAAAAAATCACTTCAAACGCATTTGTTCCAGGGACATCATTCTCTTTTGCACTTTTTACTTCGATATACTTATCCGTATACCATAAAATACTAAGTGGTAACAAAATAAATAAAAATGTTAAAACTCGAACAAAAAAGTGGTTAATCTTAAATTTAGATTTTTTCTTTTCTTTATTTCTATGAACCTCACTTCGCGGCGGTAAACCTTCTTCTGTTTGCTCTTCTTCCAATTCTTCTTCAAAATCGGGAATTTGTTTCCTCATGCTGTTCACCACCACCTTTCATTTATTTTCTTAATTGAAGTCCCATTATAAAATCAACAAGAAAGTGTGCAAAAATTGTTATAAACAAATTTCCTGTCCATTGAAACACATATCCAAATACAAAACTAATCATACATACAAAGCAAAATAAGAATGGCTTCATCACATATCGAATATGTAAAACAGCAAAAATAAGGCTAGCAATTACAAGTCCGAAATGCGTCTGTAACACACCCCGAAATAAAAATTCTTCAGCAAATCCAATAACAAACGTAATAGCTAATAATTGTATGACAGAAATCCCTTGGAACATCCGCTCATTAATTCCACCATCATCAAACCACGATTCTGGGAACACTTGCATTGCAATATAATCAAATAAGATGACACCACCCGCAACTCCACTACCTATTATAAGGATGGAAACAGGTTCCCATTTCCACAAATCATAAAATTCATTTCTATTTGGAAATAATATATAGGCTAATGCGCAGCCAACACCTATAATTATTAATTGTGTTATATAGAGGTTAAGCCGTATTTCTTTCGGACCTATGTCTTCAATACTACGCCTTTGAATGTCCATCATTCCTCCGTTCTCTCATACCAAAGAGCAATTGTAACTCCGCTTCCCAATTATAGTCGAAAATTGATTGTCTTGCTCGTCTTTTTTTATAATCTTCTTTGGAAATACCGCAGTAGTCACAGCAGTTTTTTACCTCAGCTTCCTTCTTATATCCAAATTGATGTAGCATTTGTTCCCGTCTACACCCTTTAAACTGGAGCCACGATTTCATATTTTCTAATTGCCTATATTTATTCCGAAGACGCCCGTCCACTTCTAACATCAATTTTTTCATTTTCTCATCTGACAAGGATTCCATAATGAGCTTCTTCTGTTGTATGATTTTCATCTTTTCTAAATGATAACGTACAAAACGCCAATGCTGCTCACTAAACCTTGCGGCATTATAACAAATTTCTTCCACATCTTCCATTGGCAATACTTTCGTTTGGAACATCTTCTCTTGTAGTAAGGAAAATAAAAATTGAATTTGCTGTTTATTTGGTAATTCATCCTCAATGATAGAAACTGGTAGATCATGATCCAATGGACTACAAAGTAGAATCGCAATACTCATCTCTCCATCTCTTCCCGCTCTACCGATTTCTTGTAAATAAGAAGCAATATTTGCAGGATAATGAAAATGAATAATATATCTTGTATTCGGCTTGTTTACCCCCATACCAAATGCACTTGTACATATAACAAGCTGCAGTTGATCATTCATAAATTGTTGCTGAATTAACATCCGCTCTTCATGTTCCATTCCACCATGATAAAATGCAACATCTGCTATACCTTTACTCCTTAAATATTCTGTCAGGCGCTCCGTCCAAGCCCTGCTAGAACAATAAATAATTCCTGGTCCTTGTAAATAAGTAACTTGCGTGAGAAGCGCTTCCTTTTTTTCTTCTATTGTTTGTACAAATTGTACTTCCATTGCAATATTTGGACGATCAATCGAATACACATGCTCTGCTACATTCGTAAGTTTTAAACTTTTTATAATATCTTGTAATACTTCTTTTGTTGCAGTAGCTGTTAATGCTAATACCGGAGGATGTCCAATAGCCGCTATAACTTGATCTAATTTTTTATAGTCTGTTCGAAAATCGTAACCCCATTGCGAAATACAATGTGCTTCATCAACGACAAATAGCGAAATATGAATCTTTTTTAGTTCTCTTATTATTGCTTCAGTTTGCAGCATTTCAGGCGAGACAAAGACAAATTTATAAGAAGATAATCTTTTTATCGCTTCTTTTTTCTCAGTTAATGTACGGAAACTATTAAACGCAATCACACGATCCTTTACTATATATTTAAGCTGCGCTACCTGATCTTCCATTAAGGATAGTAATGGAGAAACAATCAGTACTGTTCCATCTTGCATAAGACCTGGAAGTTGATAGCACATTGATTTTCCTCTTCCAGTTGGAAGCATCGCCACAACATCTTTTCCTTGCAACAAATCCACAATAACCTCTTTCTGTCCTTGACGAAATTCGTTATAACCAAACCACTTATACAGATAATCCTCAAGTCTCATTTACACCCTCCATCTGTGCTAACACAAGACGAATTTCAAAATAAGAAACTGTTTCTCCTACCGCTTGCTTTAATACACGCAACTTACGTGTTTGTAATGTTTCAATAATGCGCTGCACATGCTTAATTTTATTTTTCCCAATGAACATTTCAATAGAAAAATCTCGTTCTCGTAATGCAATTTCAACAAAATGATCCTCTATTGTTGCAACCTTTAAATTTCTAATCGTTGCAATTTCATCTAAAGAGAGCCCTTGTCTCCAAAGCTGATATGTTTTCTGCGTGGATAAACTAAACAAATCTGCCCTTTCATTCGGATAAGAAATAATTTTTGTTAATAACGGAAACTCTTTTTCATCCTCTCGAACAGATTGAATAAAGAAATGAATGGTACCCCAAAATAAGAGATAGATGCGAAATACATCTTGGTTTGTAATTTCTGCAAGTTGTTTTAATGTATATCCAATCCGTTCATACCCAGTTAGTCGATATGTAAAAATCGTTGCTTCTATTGGCAAAGTATCTTTCAACAGCATATGTATCTCTTTCCACAAACCTGCCGCAAGTTCACTTCTTGTATACGGTATCCCGATGAGGAACTGCTTGACCCACATCATGATCTCTGTATCTTGTTGAATAGGAATAAATTTCGCATTTTGCTGTTGTAAATTTGACACAGTTTGAATAATTAATGAAAGTCGTTTCCAAAAAAGCTCGCCAAGATCACCATAGTGTAAACCATGTAAATACTGTGGAAAAGAAAGTGTTTTTTTCCAAGTTTCCAGTTGTTCCTTTCCAGCATCAGTTAAAATGTACGTATTTTCATGTACATTCTGAATCCATTCTTTATGCAATACATGTTCAATTTCCTGATCATAATCAGAACGTTGTAATGATTTGTATATTCCAAACAGAAAAGAAATGTGAAATATATTTCCGTCTTGTAGTGTTTGTGAAGAACGTTTTCCTTTTAAAAGGTGATAAATGGAAGAAACAGTTCGTTCACCATTTAATTGTTTTATGCAATATAGTAAAGTATATTGTAACTGCATCACCGCTTCCACCTTTCAATTACATTTATCCCGCTATTTGCTGGCAGTAAAAGCCCGATTGGTGAAAGCTTTCTATCGATAGGGATGAAGAGAACCCCACTGATAGAAGTTTCACTTTATATTTTCTATTGTATCAAACTGTACAGCATTTAGGCATTTTGAAAATCTTGTGAAATAAATCAAAAATAAGTTGACACTCTAATTGATAAGCATTATCATTATAATTTTATGTTGAAAAGTTTGAAAAACCGTTTTACAATAAGGTTATAATTTTTATAGCGAATATTTTCACATACATATTATCAGGAGGGAAAAGAATATGGCAAAATATACAATTGTTGATAAAGACACTTGCATCGCATGCGGAGCTTGCGGAGCTGCTGCACCAGACATTTATGATTACGATGATGAAGGTATTGCATTTGTAACATTAGATGATAACCAAGGTATCGTTGAAATTCCAGATGTATTAATTGACGACATGATGGACGCATTTGAAGGTTGTCCAACTGACTCAATTAAAGTTGCTGACGAATCATTCGATGGCGACGCTTTAAAATTCGAATAGTCTTTTTATTAACTTCAAAAAATCCCCCTCATTTTATGAGGGGGATTTTTTGTTATTCATCTAACTTACAATTTAAAAAGCCATCAGCGATATTCTTTCCTCTGATGGCCAAAATTTCTATGCATTTTTCATTTTTGCAAATACCCATACTTTTAAACGTGAAAACAGCGCTACAAACACAACTGTT
Organism: Bacillus cereus group sp. N21; assembly: GCF_016483395.1. Taxonomy (NCBI): domain Bacteria; kingdom Bacillati; phylum Bacillota; class Bacilli; order Caryophanales; family Bacillaceae; genus Bacillus; species Bacillus cereus group sp. N21. Next base: position 88,125 of record NZ_JAEHBX010000008.1, on the reverse strand, counting down.
ACAACAATTCCTTTAATTAAATTAAATGGTAGAATTGCCGCTACAATCATTTGTCGCATACCACTGCTAGACATAGCAGGCTGATTTAAAAACCAAGTGTACGCTGGTAAAATAATGAAATAATTTAACACACTCATAATGATAGACATAGCAACCGTTCCTAACATTAACCCTGTTGTTAAACTTTTTACTGTGCGATGCTTACGAAATAAGAATGCCGCTGGACCAATAAATAGACATCCCGCAATGAAATTAGCTACCTCTCCAACCGGAACTCCGGTTAAACTTCCTTGAATCCCATAGTGAAGGATATTTTTTATCCCTTCTACAACTACACCTGCAATCGGACTAAAAATAATCGCTGCAATTAAAGCTGGCACATCACTAAAGTCAATTTTTAAAAATGGCGGAAGTCCTGGAAATGGAAAATCCAACATCATAAGCAAATACGCAATACTACTAAGCATCGCTACACTCACCATTTGTACTACACTGTTTTTTTGTTTCATCATTCTCTCTCCTTTTCCATCGATCATCTCATGGAAAGTGGAAAGGTTCTGCTATGCCTATTTTTTCATGATACGAAAAAACCCTTTGTGGTTTACACAAAGGGAGAATTTTTAGGCACATCAAACAGACGTTCAAAGAGCTATCTTTTTTGAACGCTTGAACCTCCATCTTCTCCCATCCAGACTGTACTGTCGGCTTTGGAATCTCACCAAATCCTGCCTTAACGGCTCGCGGGCTTAGAACGAAAAGCAACTGTTCATCACCGCCGGTCGGGATTTTCACCCTGCCCCGAAGATAGACCGATATTCTATTTTCTTCACCATTATACAACAACATCATACAGTTGTGAATAAAAATGTTTATAACTTACGAATAGTAAGCATCGTTCTATATAAGATTTGTCTTATTAATACTCAATAAAAAAGCTATCGAATTATTTGACAACACAATCCATATTTTTTACAATCTGACTTTTTCCTGCGTAATTCCCTAGTCATTCATACAGAAAAGTGATAAGATGTTGAATTGTTAAGATAAGAGCATTTTCTTAATACGGAGGAAATGTCATGAAGAAAGAAAAAAGACACTCTATTCAAGAAACGATGAAAAAAAACTTAAGAAAAGAATACTTTTATTTAAAAAAGGAATTACTTTTCTACTGTCCAATTGATTTAGGCACATTTTCAAGAGAAACATACTATGCTACTTTTGACAAAGAAGGAATTAGTGTATATCAGTATGATAAAACAACAGAAAGTAAACTAAAGCTACGCGAGCGTCATCTGTGGAAAAGTTGGGATAAAGTGAAAATTGATCACTATTTAACAACATCACAATTTGTTTTCCAAGGAAAACGAAATTGGATTCTCTCTCTCTTTCATAAAGGGAAAGAGGCCCAAAAAATAATTAAAGAACATACTTCTTTACAAACAGAAGTTGTTTCCCGATCCTTTTTGAAAAAGCTTCCTGGTTTTCGTTCCAATACAACTTTAAACAAATATATAGGCAGCATTTGTTATACAGCACTTATTGCATTTTTATTAAAGTGGATAATTCCATTTCAAGTACAAGTTGCCTTGTATTCGTTTTCTATCGGCTGTATGCTCCTTGGTCTACTTTGCTTTACAATTGGACTAATCGAACCAACCATTGTATTATTTCGAACGAAGGAAAAAACAAGGACAAAGGTCTTTTATTATTATAGCTATTTAGCCATTTCTGGATTTATATGTGTCTTTATTTTTTGGTAAAAAAAGAGCTAGTCCTACTAGCCCTTTTTTTAATTCATATATAATTTTTGATTTGGATAAATTCGATCTTGTTGTAATGCATTTTTTACTTTTATCTCATGAACAGTCATGCCAAACTTACGGGCAATACTGACCAATGTATCCCCTTTTTGCACAATATACATCGATGATGAAACCACTTGATCCCTTTCTTCATTTAAAACAAACAATGGATTCATTGCATTTCTTTTCCCAAATGTCCAAGCACCTTTATGAACTTCTAAGTGCAGATGTGCACCTCGTGATTCACCTGTGTTTCCCACTTCACCAATTACCTCACCTCTTGTAATATGATTCCCTTGAAATACATATCTCTTATTTAGATGGGCGTAAACGGCCTCATATTCTCCATGCTTAATAAACACTACATTTCCATAACTATTTGAAAAATAGGATTTTGTCACCGTTCCACCTCGAATAGCTGCAATCGGTGTTCCGATTGCAGCAGCTATATCAATACCATAGTGTTTTCCATTTCTTGTTCCAAAATAGTCACTAATTCTTCCATCTACCGGCCATGTCCATCGTCCGTCCTCAGCATAAGCATATAATTGAGAACTAAAAAACAATCCAAAGACAAGTATCCCGACTTTTAAGCCTTTCATATACATCCTCCGTTTTTTAATAACCGCCACACTTTCTCTATTGTGGTATATTACGGAAAAAAGTATACAAAAAAGAAAGTGAATTACTCCACTTCCTTTTTACGAAAAACAATTGCACTTCGTTTATATTCAACATCTTTCACCATAAGGCGAGCATTTATCACCCTAGCTATTGCGAATAAATAATCAGATAATCGATTGACATATCGTAATACAACTTCATTTATTTCCTCTTGCTTTCCTAATGATACAATATAGCGCTCAGCTCTCCGCGTTACCGTACGTGCAACATGGGTCACCGCAGATGCTGGGCTCCCGCCAGGTAAAATAAAACACTCTAATGGTGGCGCTTCTTCTATGTAGTGATCAATTCGTCCTTCTAAATATATGACCATTTCTTCTGTTACTTTATAAGGTAATTTTTGCTGCACAATTGCTAAATCTCCACCGCAATCAAACAATTCATGCTGAATCTTTTCAAGCTCCTCATGTATGTCTTGAAAGCATTCTTCTTGAAGCATAGTCATCGCATATCCAATATGAGAATTCGCCTCATCAATTGTTCCATATGCTTCTACACGAATATGATCTTTATCAACTCGTCCACCTATAATACTCGTTTGTCCTTTATCTCCTGTTTTCGTATATAGTTTCAAATATTCTACACCTCTCTTTTAAATTTTTATTCATTACACGATCCATCAAATGTAAGTATACATTGAAAAAACGACTTAAACCTTTCTTTTTTTGATGGGAGAGAGCATCCGACCATGCGTAGAAACGGTCAGTACCTTTTAGCCCCATGCCATGTGAGAACAGAAGGAGAAAATGAGCGGAGACCTTCTTTTATTTTCATAGCCGTGACTTATATGCCAGCAAATCAACATGGATTTATTCTTTCCTTAGTCTAAGCTTCTTGTCTTTCAATCAACTTTCATAGAGAGACTACCATCTACAAATAGTACAATAAAACAAAAAGCTCTAATATTCTTCATTCCATTGAGAAAATATTATAAACTCAAAAAGAATAAAAAATACTAGAACTTCAGTATTGACTCACAACAATATCACTTATATTGATTGACCTGGTAAATATACAGAGAATATTGTTCCTTCTCCAACGACACTTGATATAGAAACTTTACCATTATGCCCTTGTACAATGTTTTTAGCAATTGCAAGCCCTAAACCAGTACCACCTGTTTTCCCACGTGTTCTTGCTTTATCAGCTTTATAAAAACGATCAAACAAGAACGGAATGTCTTCTTCAGGAATACCAGCACCTGAATCTTGCACTTCAAACATGAGTCCATTATTTTTCGTATCAATAATAAGCTCAACATGACCACCTGCATTTGTATGCCTGATTGCATTGTCAATTAAGTTCGTTAATACTTGCTCCATACGATCTGGATCAAACGAATGTTGCTCAATTGGATTACGGAAATCAACTGTTAACCGCACATTTTTTTCTTTTGCAATCCCTTGAAATTTGCGTCCAATCTTCTCAACAAATGGATGAATATCCACTTCAGATATATGCAATTCAACATGACCACTTTCCATACGCGCTAAATCTAAAAGCTCATTCACAAGGCGACCTAAACGAACTGACTCATCATAAATAATTTGTACAAATTCATTTATTTCTTCTTTTGTTTGAACAATATCATCCAAGATTGCCTCACTATACCCTTGGAGCATAACCATCGGTGTGCGCAATTCATGAGACACATTCGCAATAAAATCTTGACGCATTTTTTCAAGGCGACGTTCTTCTGTCATATCACGAAGCACCGCCACAGCACCGCGAATTTTTGTTTGATTATATAGCGGCGTCATAAGGACAACGTAGTTACCCTTTTGTAAATTAATTTCAATGACTTGCTGTTGCTCACTTTCTACTACAAGATGAAACAACTCAACAAGTTCCGGCGGTAAATTCCTACTTAATTCCAACTCTTTTTCTTCTTGCCAAACTTGTAAAAAATGCTCCGCCGGTGGATTGATAACAACAACCTCACACTCTTGATTTAGCGTTACAACCCCATCTGCCATACTGCTTAAAATACTAGAAAGTTGTTCTTTTTCTTGCTGTAGTGCATTAATATTAAACTTTAATTGTTTTCCCATTTGATTTAACGCCGTTGCTAGCTCTCCTATTTCGTCTTGCGAAACCATAGGTGCTTTCGTATCAAATTTCCCGCGCGCTACTTCAAAGGCCACTTCACGCATTTTACGAAGTGGAGCTGTAATTCGTGTCGATAAGAAAAATGCAAAGAACGTTGTTAAAATAATCGCAATTCCCGCTGATAAAAAAATAAAATCTGTCGCTTTTTCCATACCTTGTTTTGGAACTTGCAATGATTGATACACAAACACCGCACTATGATTTGATGATTGCAGCGGCTTGCCAACAATCATAATATCATTTTCAGAGTTCTTCTTCGTTTTGTCATCAGACACTTTTTTTATTTTTTCTTTATTTTCTTTTTTATCTATAAAAACAGCTGCTAAATCTTTATCCTTTTTCAGATCTTCTATTGTAAGATCTACCAATCCTTCTTGTTTCGGTGAAGAAGAAACTTCATGATCCCCTTTTACAATAATAATTCGTGAGAGCGGATCAGCAAACTTATACGCGATATTCTCAATCGTTTTTTCGTCTGCACCTTCTTCAATTAATTCCGAAACACTTGTCGCTACTTTTGTAAGCCTGTTTTCACTCATTTCAATATAGTAATTATCAAAAAACTGCGAAAGCAAAATGGCAACAAAGCCAAGAACAAATGAAACAAGAAGCAATATGGTCATCCATAGCTTTCCTACTACACTTCTCCAAAGCATCAGTCGTTCACAACCTCAAACTTATAACCAACACCCCATACAGTTACGATCATCTTCGCTGCATCAGCTGATTTTTTACTTAATTTTTCACGTAAACGCTTTACGTGCGTATCTACTGTACGCAGGTCTCCAAAGAATTCATATTGCCATACCTCTTTTAATAATTGCTCACGATCAAATACTTTATCAGGAGCCTTTGCTAAAAATAGTAACAATTCATATTCCTTTGGTGTTAAATTGACTTCATCACCATCAGCAGTAACGCGATGCGCATCGTTATCAATTGTTAAATGCGGGAATACAATAATATCTTTTGTTGTTGTATCTTGTGTAAAGAATGTTGTTGTCACAGAACGTCGCAAGACCGCTTTTACACGAAGGACTACTTCACGTGGACTAAACGGCTTTACGATATAATCATCCGAGCCAACTTCAAATCCTTGCACCCTGTTTACTTCTTCACCTTTAGCTGTCAGCATAATAATTGGTGTTGCTTTTTTCTCACGAATTCCTTTACATACTTCAATCCCATCTTTTCCAGGCATCATGATGTCTAATAAGATTAAATCATAATCATTTTGCAATGCTTTTTCTAAAGCTGTATCACCATTATCAGCCTCATCAATCGTATATTGTTCTCTTTCTAAATACATTTTTAATAAACGGCGAATACGATCTTCATCATCTACAATTAAAATTCTTGGTTCATTTTCCATTGCTTCCCGCTGCCCGTAAAAAAACATGACAACGGTTCACACCTACCTTTCTATGATGTAATACGATTTTTACTCTTATCTCATAATAGATAATTCTAAAATGTTAGTCTTCCACCTTAGACATTATACTTCACAAGAATAATAAAATTTGTTCATTTCTTTTCCAAAAATATGTATTTTTCTTGAACAGGACATTTAGGCCCCGACATCATTTTACAAAATCAGCCTTTATTTTGCCATGTTTTTCTCAAAAAAGAAAAGAAATTGACAAAAATAAAATAGGAAAGTGACAACCACTTTCCTATTTTATTACGCTTAACTGAACGGTATGTCCCCTCTAAAATAGAGAAAAAACCTTACGCATATGAGTGTAAACCAGCAATAATTAAGTTTACAGCTATAAAGTTAAACATTATAATGGCAAATCCAATTACCGCAAGCCATGCCGACTTCTCACCATGCCAACCTTTAGATAGACGTAAATGTAAAACTGCAGCATAAAAGAGCCATGTAATGAGTGCCCATACCTCTTTTGGATCCCACCCCCAAAAGCGCGTCCATGCAATTTGTGCCCAAATCATCGCAAAAATTAACGCTCCTAACGTAAAGACTGGGAATCCAATTGCAATAGATCGATATCCAATTTCATCAAGTAAATCACTGTTAACATTTTTCACTACTGGCTGAAGGGCCGCTGATACTCTTTTTCGTAAAATTAATCTTAATACAAGATATAGTCCCGTTCCAACAAGCAGTGACCAAATTACTGTATTTAATTTCTTTGCATTTATTATAGCAGGCATTTCTGCAATCGGTTCAAGTTTTCCAGTTGTTATTAACTTCCCTTCATGGGGTCCAACTAGTGCAGGCAGATTATATTTCATCTCGACTTTTTGTTCATTTTTATCCACCCATTGAAACTTTGCTTCATATTTCGTTGCCGAATAAACTGTTGTTACCGCTATGAATCCGACAGCGCAAATGAGTGTAAACACAACTGTTTCTAACCAAAATGTCCGTTTCGTCCTTTTTGACTGATCTACATTTTTAAGCAAATATATGACACCTGTAATAAAACTAATTGCTAAAATAGCTTGCCCAGCTGCGGCCGTTGTTACATGAATATGTAGCCAATTACTTTTCAACGATGGAATAAGCGGTGAAATTTCTCTCGGAAACATACTTGCATATGCAATTAACAAAAGGGCTACTGGTAAAGCGAATAATCCGACTATGCTTACACGATACATGAAATACATAACAATAAAAGCACCAACAAGCATCATGCCGAAGAATGTACCAAACTCAAAGAAATTACTTACTGGTGCATGCCCTGAAGCGATCCACCTTGTTACAAAGTATACAGTTTGAGCGACAAATCCTAAAATTGTTATGGTTATACCTATATTTGCCCACTTCCGACCTTTTTCTTTAATCGCCCCCCCGAAGAACAGTGTTGCAATTAAATAGAAGATGAAAGCGGCAAATAAGAAATTACTGCTGATTTGCACCATATATTCTCCCCACCTTAACTAATTTTTTGATCATTTACTTTGTCGTATGGTTGTGGAATTGTTGTTCCTTCAAGCACTTTCTCAATATCTTTCCGCAAGCCAAACCAGTTTTTATTTGTATGGCCAGCAATCCACCATTCATCTTTAACACGTTGTATCCAGATACGACGATGATTCCAATACATCCCTTGAATCACACCAACCATGAAGATAAATCCTCCGATTCCAAGAATCCATAGTGTCAAATCTTTTCTCACAATAAGCCCCGTTGCATTTCGCATTTCTACTCCTGCAAAGGTCATTTTATATTGATTATTTCCTTCTGGTTCTATGTTTTGTTGTATACCTACAAAACTCACTTCTCCTTCTGGCGTCTCTGGTGTAAACATTTTAAAAACGAAAGCTGGGTTGTTCGGAATCTTTGTTTTTGTATTGGGCTGACCATTCTCATCAAAATAAAAATCAGGAAAATAACTTAATAATTTTATAGAATACCCATCTCCTAAATCGTATGTTTCTTTTGGATTTTCTAAGTTAACTTTAATGGGTTTCCATTTTTTCTGATTGTCTTTTTTCTGTAAAGAAAAAGACATACTACCAAATTCATTTTCTTTAAAATCTAGTTGATATAGAGCAAACTGATCAAATTTTAACGGTTCATTCACTTTAATTTTAGATTCCTTTACCTTTTCTAACTTTGGTTTTTGTCCAGCTATATTTTCTTCTACAGCTTTATACAATACAGCATTTGTTTGGTAGTTTTTAGCGATCATTTTATCGCCTACACGCTCAATCGCATCATTAAATACTTTATCATCTTTACTCTTGTCATAAACTTCTTTTATAAACTTTTCATTCTTCAAATAATATTTCCCATCAGTTCCTGGGATCTCTTTTGTTTCCCCATCACGTAGCCACAGTGCTTCATCCACATACATACTCGGAAGAAAACGTAGCATTGCTCCGAATAGAAAAATGATAAGACCGATATGATTCACATATGGACCCCAGCGAGAAAATCTTCCTTTTTCCGCTAAAATATTTTCGCCTTCGACTCTTACATTGTAATTTTTTTTCTTTAAATTGGCTTGAATCTGTTCTAAATCCCCCTCTTTTGGAGAACCTGTCCCATACAATCGTTGTCTCTTTAAAAAACTTGGGTGTCTTTTTACACCCTGCTTTTTTAAAGCCTTATAAAGCGGAATTACACGATCTAAACTACATATCACAAGTGACACACCAATCGACGCAATTAAAATTATATACCACCATGAGCTATATAATTTATTAAAACCCAATTGGTAATATAGTTGTCCAAGAAAACCATATTCCTGTTCATAATATTCACTTGGTGTAACACCTGGAGGTATATACATTTCTTGCGGAAATATGGTTCCAACTGCTGATGCTAATAGAGTGATAACAATGAGCCATACCCCCACCTTTACGGAAGAAAAAAAACTCCAAACTTTATCTACTATCGTTCTCGTATGAATAAGAGAGCGCCGGGCACTCCCCTCATATCGCATATCTAATAACCTCGTATCTTCCTTGTTTTCAAAAGGTTTCCCGCAAGCTTCACAAAAAATTGTGCCTATTGGATTTACATGTCCACATTCACACTTTATCTGTTCCAATATTCTCACCGCCTCTTGTTTCTATTTATCATTGTATCTTCCAAACACAAGTTACCTAAATACTCAGAATTTTCAAGATAGGTACTAAGACGAAGCAAAGCACCTTCATCTATCAAACTCTTTTACTATTCGTTATGTAAAGGCTTTCTTTACTAAGGAGTAATTTTCTTTAAATATTCCTCCATTTGTTCCTTTGTTTGTGTACCAGTAATTTTCTCGATTACATTTCCTTCTTTATCAATTAAAAATGTTGTTGGCAGTGGACCAACGCCATATGTACCAATTATTTCTTGCCCTTTATCAATCGCAACAGGGAACTTTAATCCATATTGATTCACAAAATTTTTCACCGCAATATTCGTTTCATCTGCATCTAATGCGATGATTTCAACGCCTTTTTCTTTATATTTAGGATATAATTCATTCATATAAGGCATCTCTTTTTCACACGGTTTGCACCACGTTCCCCAAAAATTTAAAAATATCCCTTTTCCTTTCAGGTCATTTAGCTCGATTTTTTTTCCTTCTAAATCTGAAACAACAAAGTTAGGTGCTTTTTTCCCGATTTGCATTTTTTCCTTATCAACAAAAAAACCTTGATAAAGTGTGAATCCTACTGCCACGCTTAAAATAAGCAAAATGAGAATGCGAAATAGTAAGCGATTCTTCTTCATACTCTCTCCCCTCTCTTTGATGAATTTATATGTAAAAAATTTCTGTAACTACTAACTTGTCCTTTACTTCAAGCATTTGTTTATTTTAATATATATGCCTCCATAATCACTCACCAAAACGATCGGTTCAACTAATCATCCATAGGGGATAAAACTCCCCCCACGGATGGAAGTTTCACTTTACCACTTATCTCGGCTTTGTAGAAGCAAGCGCACGTAATTGTTTTACTTCATGAGGTGATAACTCTCTTGCATCACCAGGGCGTAGACTTCCTACTTCTAAGAAAGCATAACGTTCACGTTTTAATTTCATTACTTTACAGCCAAGCGCCTCAAACATACGACGAACTTGACGATTACGTCCTTCATGGATCGTTAATTGTACAATTGCCATCTCTTTACGCTTATCCCAAGAAAGGATTTTCACACGTGCTGGTGCTGTCTTTCCATCTTCTAATACAACACCTTTTTCTAACATGCGAATTTTCTCTCCTGTTAATGGGCCTTTTACTTTTGCAACATATGTTTTCTCAACTTTATATTTTGGATGCATCAATATGTTTGCAAAATCACCATCGTTTGTCATAAGAAGTACGCCAGACGTATCATAGTCTAAACGACCAATTGGGAATAGGCGCTGTGTGATTTCAGGGAAAAAGTCTGTAACAACTTTTCTTCCTTTGTCATCTGATACGCTCGAAATTACGCCAGTTGGTTTATATAGTAAGAAATAAATAGGTTCTTCTTTTTCAAGAGGGATATTATTTACTTCTACTTTATCTTGAGGAGTTACCTTCGTTCCTAACTCAGTCACTACTTTACCGTTAACTTTAACTTTTCCTTGCTGAATAAGTTCTTCAGCTTTTCGTCTTGATGCAATTCCTGCTTGCGCAATCACTTTTTGTAATCGTTCCATTTCCATTATTCACCTCAAATTTATCTTACCTTCATTAGAAGGAGTTGGCAACCGCCAGAACATATAGCAGCCAGCCTAACATATCGTAAACAACATAGCTACGTTTCTAAACTTATAAAGGCCGAATTCGGTTTCAATTCTTTATTATTGTTTACCCTCATATAGTTGTTCACAACAAAAGTTCATTATTTTGTCAAAAATATTCCACAAAAAAACCACTATTAAGCCTACCCTTAATAGTGGTCGTATACGTATTATAAGCGAATTAACTCAAAAAATGAATACCGATTACTGAAACAATAAAGAAACAAACACAATAGAACAAATAATCCCAATTAAATCTGCAAACAACCCTACCTTTAAAGCATCACCCATTTTACGAATACCAACAGCTCCAAAGTACACTGTTAAAATATAAAACGTTGTATCTGTACTTCCTTGCATTGTGGAAGCGAGCCTACCAATAAATGAATCTGGTCCATATGTAGCAATTAAATCTGTAGTAATACTTAATCCTGCCGAACCAGAAATGGGGCGTATGAGCGCAAGTGGTACAATTTCTGCTGGCACGTGAATCATATCCAACATTGGCTTCATTACAGAAATCATGGCATCTAAAGCCCCAGATGCCCTGAAAATAGAAATGGATACGAGCATCCCCACCATAAATGGTAAAATAGAAATAGCAATTTGGATTCCTTCTTTCCCACCTTCTACAAATGATTCGTACGTTGGAACTTTTTTTATCGTGCCATATAATAGAATAAAACCAATCACACAAGGTATCACCCATAATGAAATTGTATTAACAATACTCACTTTTTCCGCCCCTTTCTACTCCGTCTGCGGTAAAAATAGCGGTCAATCCAAATAGCCCCAATCATCGATAGTACTTGTGCAATAAACGTAACACCAACAATTTCAGTCGGATTCGCCGATTCATACGTCATTCGGATTGAAATCACAGTAGTCGGTATCAATGTAATTGCGGATGTATTCAAAGCTAAAAATGTCACCATAGAACGACTTGCTGAATCCTTTCCTCCATTCAGTTCCTTAAGTTGTTCCATTGCTTTAATACCAAGTGGCGTCGCTGCATTTCCTAACCCAAAAAAGTTTGCCATCATATTTGACAAAATAAATCCCATCGAAGGATGATCCTTTGGTACTTCTGGAAACAATCTTTTTACAACTGGCATAAAAAATGAGACTAATTTCTTTAATAAGCCCGCTTCTTCAGCAATCTTCATTAACCCTAGCCAAAAGACTAAAACACTAATCAGCCCAATACAAATGGTTACTGCATCTTTTGACCCTTCAAAGACTGCTTTATTCACTTCCTCCATCGTTCCGTTTATCATCGCATATACAATCCCAATAACCGCCATCGCCACCCATACGAGGTTAACCATCTGTTCCAACACCTAACATATGAGAGAAGATTTCTATCACATCATTCCAATATACTCCAGTTGTAGCAACCAACTTTCGCTTACTATAAAACAGATTACGTTCCCCTACTTTTTCTTCATTAATATAAACTATTGTCTTACCGACTTTCTCTCCATCTACTAATTTTGCACTCCTATCAAGTTCAACCTTTAGCATAACCTGTTTCTTCTCATCTTTCGTTAGCGGTATAGCGAAATCATTTTTTATATAAACATGATTTGTATACTTCTTTTCCTGCAGTCCAGAGAGCGCTCCTTGCCCTAGAACCTTCGTTAACTCATATTGCTTAAACCCTTGATCAAACAAATACATATGGTCGTCCCAATCATTAGACGCATTAAGTGTCACTACAATTAAATCTAATCCATCTTTCGAAGCTGTTGTAACAAGTGTACGCCCTGCTTTTTTTGTAAATCCCGTCTTGCCTCCTGTTGCAAATTCATAATAAGAAGTTACAAGTTTATGCTTGTTTTTCCATGGATAATCCCACATTTTCGATTGATATGTTTTTGTTCCAAAAATTTTCCGAAACGTTTCATTTCCCATTGCATAACGTGTTAAAAGTGCCATATCATATGCAGACGAATAGTGCGTTCCATCCCCATCTAGACCATGTGGATTTGAAAAATGTGTATCTTTCATTCCTATTTGTTTCGCTTTTTCGTTCATCAAATAAACAAACCCCTCTATGCTTCCCCCAACATTTTCAGCAATTGCTTGTGCTGCATCATTACCGGAACGAAGCATTAAACCATAAACTAAATCCTCTAGCGGTACTTTTTTTCCAGGTTGTAAATAAATTGCCGACCCCTCTACTCGAACAGCCTTATCGCTAATAGGTACAACTTCTTTCATTTTCCCTGATTCGGCAGCGAGTAAGGCAGTCATAATTTTCGTGATGCTAGCAATTTTTTGTGATTCATGTTCTAACTTTCCATATAACACACGTCCTGAATGTTCTTCCATCAATATGGCATTATGGGCGCTTACATCATTCATTTGTGCATATGTATGAATCGGTATAACACTTGCACACATTATAATAAGTGCAATTACAATCCAAGTTCGTCTCATATTCCCCCACGTCCTTTTGGCACTTTTTGTACAAGTGTATGCTTGGCCCCTTAAAATATGAACGAAATATTCTTTTCTATACCAGCAAAAAAGACGCACAAATATGCGTCTAATACGGTGTCCACTCAAGCTGTTTCGCACTTTCAAATCGCTTTTCCACATCGGACCAATTCACAACATTCCACCAATTTTTAATGTACTCATCTTTCCGATTTTGGTATTGCAAATAATATGCATGTTCCCATACATCAAGCACAAGTAGCGGTATCGTATCCCACTGTGTGAATAATTGATGAAGGGTACTTTGTAAAATTTCTAATCTTCCCGAACGAGGTACCCACACAAGAATAGCCCAGCCAGATCCTTCTACCTTCGATGCAGCTTCTGTAAAATGCTTTTGAAAACGTAAAAAACCCCCAAAATCTTTCTCGATTTCTCGAGATAATGCACCTCTTGGACTTCCCCCTCCATCTTTTTTCATGTTATTCCAAAATATCGTGTGCAAATAATGACCTGAACCGTGAAAAGCCGCTTCTCTTTCCCAATGCTTGATTAAATCAAACTTATTTGTTTTCCTTGCTTCTTCCATCATTTTTTCTGCTTTATTCAGCCCTTCCACATAACTCCGATGATGTTTATCATGATGTAGCATCATAATCTCTCGAGAAATATATGGTTCCAGCGCATTATATGGATAGGGTAACGGAGGAAGCGTGTGACCCCCAATTGGAACAGATCTCTCAGTATACGTTCTTTCATATAACTCATATTGCTCATTTTCTTGCATAAATACTTCTTGTAAATGATTCTGGATGTGTTCCACATCATCACTTATCTCATACAGGAATTCAGCATCTGTTTCATACTCATTTTCTTTCATACGGTCTAATAGCATTTGAATTTTATAAGCAAGCATATGGACGTCATAAACTTCAGTTGCACGACTATCTAATACGTGAAGAACGCTTTCACACCAATTTTCTACTTCATGAAAATAATCCGTAAATACACCTTGCTGATTCATACGACACCTCCTCTATGCTATCCACTTTAACTATATTCAGCGCCCGCATCGTATATACCGTACAAAACAGCAAAAGAAGCTAGTCTTTCTCTAGCTTCTTTGAGTATTCTCTAATACTTATATAAAACATATACTAGAGCTATTCATCCCTACAATCAAAGACAGTAGTTCCCTCATCCTATTATATACATCCATTTTAATTCCCCAACATATAAGTCGCGGCTATAAAAATAAAAAGGAACCCCTACTCACTTTCTCCTTTTGTTCTCACTTCGCATGGGGCTGAAAAAGGATCTGACCACTTCTATCCATGGCCGGATCCTCTCTCACACCTAAAGAAAATGGTTTTATTAATACTTGTGTAACATCTTTGTTTGATAGTCCGTTTCGTAATATTCCAGCTCCTCACGCATTGTTTGAAACTTTCCTTCTAATTCTTGCATTACTTTTTCAATTGAGCTAGGCGGTATTTGTTGAAAAGCAATGGAATTTTTCCCTGTATATGCCGAGCGACTATTTTCATACCACTGATCACTTTTGGGCGAAAAGAATTCAGCAATTACTTGATGATAGATTTTATATAATGTTCTCTCAGCAGCCGTTTTTCGAAATGGTTGACTACTCAATAAAACAAGGCACGCATCCAAGCCTTCTTCACAAAATACAAGGAGTCGTCTTAATGATGATAATAAACCTTCATAATAATGTTTATTCCCTTCTGGTGACTCTTCTAATAAAGAAGGTAATGTATGATAATTAACAAAATCAGTCATTAAATCAATAACTTCTTCTAAAAATTCAGAAACTTGATGCGTTTGATTTTCAACCATTGAATTAGACATATCCTTTTCTCTCCTTTTCCATTTTACGCTATTTCTACTTTTTTATTTTTATGTAACTCAGCCATTATGTCTTGTACTTTTACCACTGTTTTATCATCAAAATTTTTTTGAAAATCTTCTATCCTGTTAATATATACACGCTTTTGCCCACGAAATTCTTTATTTTTAATAAAACAAGCTAGAGCAACGATATCACGTAAATATATGTCTTGTTCTTCTATTTTAAAAACTGGATTTCCTTCAAACGGAGTAATTCCTTGTAAAATTTCTTCAAAATAACGGACATATAATACAGAAAATGTTTTTTCTTGTTCACCCAAAATATAAGTTACTTCGGATCGATTAAAGAAATCTTCTGATGTATTAGGTTGTGCTTTTTCTAGCTCATGGCCTGCGTAACCTACTATAACCATCCTCTTTCCCCCTCTTCCTTATTTCGTTCCATTTTAACTCACTTTTCTGAATAAACAAAACTTTAATTTATTATTAATTCTTAGCAAAAAAATATATAACATTTCTATATTTATATAAAAAATAGTTTTTATATCCTGCAATTTACCTTTTTATTTTTCATGAAGTTTGTCATAATAAGAATATTGTCTCAGTTTTCTTATGCAAGGAGAGTTGTATTTATGTCGTTTTCGTGGAAACGTTTCTTACAAATCGGAAAAATTATTTTCCCATTTGTTGTCTTGACAATTGTATTCTTTCAAGCTCGGAAAGAATTGTCAGGTATTTCATTTCGAGAAGCAATTGAAACAATTAAAAACATTCCGACTGGAGGAGTCTTTTTAGCTATTACGCTCGGTGCGTTTGCTGTTTCAACAATGTTCTTTTATGACTTTGTTATGCTCCGCTATTTAAAAGCAGATGTACCTGTTCAAAAGATTTTCCGTGTTTCTTGGATTGCTAACACCTTAAATGGATTTATCGGTTTTGGTGGACTTGTTGGAGCAGGTATACGGACAATGTTATATCGCCCTCACGTAAAAGAGAATGGTAAACTTATCAAAAGCATCGCTTGGATGACAACTGCTTTTATAAATGGATTATCCCTTCTCTCATTCCTCGGTCTTATAGGAATACTAGATACAAGTTTTATTTTACATGAAAAACCTTGGCTATGGCCTGTCCTCATCTTTTTTGCTCTTTTTGTACCGCTATATATTGGATTTTCCAAAATTAAAAATCGGAAAAAGCAACACATAGAAGGACAGGAAGAAATCAAAGAGAAGAACCCAACCGTTCTATATTCACTTGTTTCATTAGTGGAATGGCTTTCTGCCGGCATCGTCATGTATGTTATTTTAATATTATTTGGAATTGACATCGATTTCCGGAAATTTTTAGGGGTTTATGTTATTGCAGCATTAGCAGGGGTTGTTAGTCTTGTACCCGGTGGTCTTGGTTCCTTTGACCTTGTCTTTTTAACTGGATTAGGACAATACGGTATCGATACAGGCGTATTATTACCTGCCATGTTATTATACCGCCTCGTATACTATATTTTACCATTTTGTCTCGGGTTAATTTTTGCCGCTTTTGAAATGACCGGAGCTGCCCTAAAAAAGATTGAAGATAAACCATTTATTGCACCCGCCTTAGAAACAACAGGTGTCATTTGGACATTACAACGTGATTTTTTAGGAAAGCTAGGTCCATGGGCATCAGCTGCTTTAACAGTCTTTACGGGCCTAATGGTCATCTTATCGACCATTTTACCGACGAGTATAAATCGTGCTCACGCATTACACATTTTAGCTCCAAAACATCTTATTCAATTTTCTTTTAGCTTATCATTAACATTTGGAATTCTGCTCCTTATTCTATCAAGAGGTATTTATTATGGAACAAAACGTTCCTACTATATGACTATTGTTTCTTTAATTGGAGCAGCCATTTTTAATACACTGAAAGGAATCGATATTGAAGAAACCTTTATTTTACTAATCGTGCTAGCCGTATTATATATGCTTCGCAAAAGATTTGTACGTGAAAAAATGTCAGTTTCGCTTTCCGATGTAGTAAAAGTATTTATATTTTTACTACTAACATTATACTTGTATAAAAACTTAGGCATCCTATTCGCAGGAGCAAAAGAAGCTTTCAAGCCCGATTTTGTCGTTCGTAATATTACGCAAGTAAAGAGAAGTGCACTTGCAGCTGCTTTCTTTGTTCCAACCTTTTTACTCATCGGTTCTCTTATCGCGAATCGCTATCGTAGTGTATTCCCTGAGCAATCAGCAAACGATAAACGTCTGCAAAACTTCTTAGATGAATATGGCGGAAATGTACTAAGTCATTTAGGTTTTTTAGGAGATAAACAGTTCTTCTTCAGTAGTGATGGAAAAGCACTTCTTTTATTTTCAACAACAGGAAAACGACTTGTTGTACTCGGCGATCCAATTGGGGATCCGTCTTCTTTCCGTAACGTACTACAAGAATTTTTAGCTGAAGCGGATCGATTTGGATATATTTGCGTTTTCTATCAAATTGAAAGCAAATGGATGAGTTTATACCATGATTTTGGCTATAACTTCTTTAAACTTGGTGAAGAAGCTGTTGTTGATTTAAATACATTTACTATATCAGGGAAAAAGCGTGCTGGATTACGTGCAACTTTTAACCGTTTTGAACGTGAAGGTTATACCTTTTCCATTCATCAACCACCATTTTCAGACGAGTTATATGAAGAATTAAAAAATGTTTCAGACGCTTGGCTTGGGGGAAAAAAAGAAAAAGGCTTTTCTCTTGGATACTTTGATCGTGAGTATATAAGTCGCGCCCCTATTGCAACTTTATCTGATGCTGAGGGAAAAATCATTGCATTTACAACTTTTATGCCTGTTTACCAAACTGGTGAACTTTCTATCGATTTAATGCGTTATTATCCAGATGCACCTGGCGGGATTATGGATGCAATCTTTATTCATTTATTCCAATGGGCAAAAGAAAACAGTTATCATTCCTTTAACATCGGTATGGCCCCGCTCTCTAATGTTGGTTTATCCACACAATCCTTTTGGTCTGAGCGCGTCGCTGCAGCAATTTTCAATAACGTTCGTTATACATATAGTTTTAGTGGTTTACGGCATTTTAAAGAAAAATATAAACCGGCGTGGAGTGGAAAATATTTAGCATTCCGGAAAAATCATTCCTTGCCAATTACAATGCTTGCCGTAACAAAATTAATAGGAAAACGAAAAAGCAGCTAGCATCACTAGCTGTTTTTTCGTTTCTGAACTTGGAGTATAAACTCTTTTTCATACTTTTTTCCGTTTATATAAAATGTTCCCCATATTTTATACGTCCCTTCCTCTGGGAATGTAATACGATATTGCAATTGCTCTTCTTCATTTACAGGGACTGCATATAAAAAATGTTCTCGTTTTTCATCGATTATATAAAGCGTCGCTTGTTCTCCAGTATTGGAATTAAATTTCACACTTTCTCCTTTTTTTATTTGCAGCTGAAATGTCAATGTAGCTGCTTCATTTGGGTGTAGCGCTCCAAATAAAAGCGACATTTGGTAATCACCAATTTTTTTGGTGAGCACTGTATCTTCTATTACATTCTTTTGTTTCTTCTCTTTTTCCTCTTCCCCAAAATTCTTCCTAGAAAAGAACTGTTCTGTTTTACCATGATCCTCATATAAGAAAATCGTATATGCTTTATCTTTCGTTTTGCCTGAGGATAGCTTATATGAACCATTTCCAGCAAATGCAGGAGTGATTCGCTGAATTCTCTTTAACTGCTCGTCCACGATAATAGCTCTAATACGATCATTAACTCCACGAATTTCGTTGTTATTTTTATTAAACAGTTGAAATGTAATATCTATTTTTTCATTTCCCTTTCTATTTTTTATATCCCATTTTACCTCTCGAATGTCCCCTACTGTTTCTGTCGTTCCTTTATACTTTTGCATGTAAAATCCACCAGCTACAATAAATAGTAACGCAATTAGCCCAATGACAAGATTTTTCAAACAATCACCTGCCATACTTTTTTTATAAATTGTAACATAATTCTGACTATTACACCTATAAAAAGAACATTGCTACATCTTCTTTCTACATATGTCCATTTTGATTTTCCAACATATAAGTAGTTGCTATGAAGAATAAAAGGTGATCCGCACTCGTTTTCTCTCTTTGTTTTTACTTGGCTTGGGCAGGAAGAGGATCTGACCGCTTCTATGCATGGTCGGATGCTCTCTCCCCCCTAAAAAGAAAAGGTTTATATCGGTTTTTCAACTTGTATTTATATATTTCTTTTTTACAAAAACCCCCTATGTAATAAATAACAACCTATTGAAAACGTTGAATCTTGCATATACTACAAATAAGAAAAAGATTTTAATTGGTAGGATTCCTAGTGTATAATGCAGGTGATGTTGATTTATATCTATACATAACAAGGAGGATTTTTATGAGCGTTCATATTGAAGCAAAACAAGGTGAAATTGCTGAATCTAT
The DNA here is from genome assembly GCF_016483395.1 of Bacillus cereus group sp. N21. NCBI lineage: Bacteria > Bacillati > Bacillota > Bacilli > Caryophanales > Bacillaceae > Bacillus > Bacillus cereus group sp. N21. Next base: position 68,547 of record NZ_JAEHBX010000008.1, on the reverse strand, counting down.
TTTACTACCTGGTGATCCACTACGTGCAAAATATATTGCAGAAACATTTTTAGAAGATGTAACTTGCTATAACAATGTACGTAGTATGTTAGGATTCACTGGAACTTATAAAGGAAAACGTGTCTCTGTTCAAGGGACAGGCATGGGTGTTCCTTCTATTTCTATCTATGTTAACGAATTAATCCAAAGCTATGGAGTGAAAAACTTAATTCGCGTAGGTACATGTGGTGCGATTCAAAAAGATGTAAAAGTACGCGACGTAATTATTGCAATGACGGCTTGTACAGACTCTAACATGAACCGTTTAACATTCCCTGGATTTGATTTTGCACCAGCTGCAAACTTTGATCTTTTAAAGAAAGCATATGATGCAGGAACAGAAAAAGGATTACATGTTCGCGTTGGTAATGTTTTAACGGCAGATGTATTCTACCGTGAAAGCATGGACATGGTGAAAAAACTTGGTGAATACGGTGTGTTAGCTGTAGAAATGGAAACAACTGCTCTTTATACATTAGCAGCGAAATACGGTGTAAATGCATTATCTGTATTAACAGTAAGTGACCACATCTTCACTGGAGAAGAAACAACATCTGAAGAGCGTCAAACTACATTTAATGAAATGATTGAAATCGCTTTAGACGCGGCAATTCAACAATAATGTACAAAAGAACTTGTCATACGTCTGGCGAGTTCTTTTTATTGTTTTCTAAATCAAATAATTACTTTATATGACTTTTAATAAAAAACTATTCCAGATAGAGACAGATTTTCAGCATCTACTTTCTTTTATCGTTTGTTATAATAGAGAAAATATTTATGCGAGTATTCTTTTATGAGGTGAAGAAGTGAAAAAAAGAAGCATTGTCTTTAAACTATTTTTATTAACATCAACATTATTTACTGTTACCTTCCTCCTTTTTTTCGTTGGGCAATCATTGTTTTTAGAAACATTTTATATTAATAAAAAGGTTCAAACTGTCCAAACTGCCTTTGAAAAGTTTTTATCAAGTTATGAAAAGAGTGAGGGAACATTTGAGGAAATAAGAAAACTCAAACAAGAATTTCATGAAAAAACAAATGCCGAGGTTGTTTTATTAGATCCAAATGGAATTATAAAAGATGAAAATAATTACTATATTGAGATTGTGGATAAATCAAATAAATCGTATTCCATTCCACTCAACAATATTTTAACAATCGATGAATATACGAAATTTATGAATTTACAGTTAAAAAACAATGATATCATTCGCATAGATGGACTTTTAAAAAAAGACGTAATTATACCTGTTACGATTACCACTCGTTATAATACATGGAAAAATGATAACATCATTTCTGACTTTGAATTATTCAATATTGATTGGCCAAACGCTAAGAAAAATAAATATGCAAAAGACACAAGACCTGGCGTCCAGAAATTTGAAGGGATTGTATCCAAAATACACCTTCCTTCCAAAAACGACCTTCGTCTCGCAAATAATTTAGAGACATTACAAGGAATTCAGCATTGGGAACTATCTGTAATGCTAGGTAAAACAAATTCAAATGAATTGACAACATTTACAATCGGAGAAGAGGAGAATGGAAAAAGTCAAGTTTTTGTAAAGCCAGTTATCGAAAACGGTAAAATTAAAGAATTTGCTTTTGCGATGACCTCCTTACAGCCTGTTAATGAAGCAATGCTCGTTTTAAAAGATTATTACGTTTATGCCTTAATTATCGTATTTCTCGTCATTATTTTATTATCCTTTTATTATTCAAAAATCATTGTTAAACCGCTTATTAAAATGAACCGAGTCACCAAAAAAATGGCTAATTTTGATTTCACCGAAAAGTTACCCGTTTCAGTAGATGATGAAATCGGCGGTTTATCTAGTAGTATTAATACATTATCAGTAAACTTAAAAGATCGAATTGATCGATTAAACATTGCGAATACAAAATTACAGCAAGATATCGAACGAGAACGCCAATTAGAAAAAACTAGAAAAGAATTTATTTCTGGCGTATCTCATGAATTAAAAACACCACTAAGTGTTATTAGAAGCTTTGCAGAAGGTATTAAAGATGGCGTCAGTAAAGATAACACATACTATACGGATGTGATTTTAGAGGAAACAGAAAACATGAATCGACTCATCGTAGAAATGCTAGAATTAGCAAAACTAGAATCTGGCACGTATAAACTAGAAATGAATACTTTTTCACTTGGTGAACTTGTCCAACAAGTGTATACGAAGCTATTATTTAGTATGGAAGAAAAACAATTACAAGTAGAAATCGATGCAAATCCCTCTATATATGTTGAAGCAAATCGCAATCGCATTGAGCAAGTTGTTGTGAATTTACTCAGCAATGCAATTCGCTATACACCTGATGGTAAAGAAATTCGTATTCGTGTTATAGAAAATGAAGAAAAAGTAAAAGTGGAAATTGAGAACACCGGTAATCCAATCCCAGAGGAAAGTTTACAAAAAATATGGGATCGCTTCTATCGTCTAGACGCTTCCCGTAGCCGCCATACTGGAGGAACTGGACTTGGTTTATCAATTGTAAAAAACATTTTGGAACTTCACCATGCCAAATATGGTGTATATAATACCAATGATAGTGTCGTCTTTTATTTTGATTTACAAAAAATAAAAGACGTCAAATAATTTGTCTTAATTTCACGAGGAGTTCACATGAAATTCACACTCTCCCTTTATAGTAGTAAACAAGTTAATCCTTTCCTTTACACATATAAAAGAGGAGAGTGCGTGAAATGAAACAAGCAGGACAACCTATTCAAAACGAAAAACAATTAGAAAAAATCAAAAATATACTTTTACAATCTTCGAAACGTGATGGCTTATTATTCGTATTAGCTGTAAATTCCGGTCTAAAAGTAAGCGAGATTTTACAATTAAAAGTCGGTGATGTCATCGATGAAAACGAAAATGTTCGTCACTCCATTTTATTTTACAATGAAAAAGTAAAAAAACATAAATGGTTCGCTGTAAACGAAGACCTACAACAGGCCATCGAAGATTATATGAGAGAACGTAAAACATGGAAACGAAATGAACCATTATTAAAGTCTCAAAAAGGTACAAAATCTATTACAAGACAGCATGCATGGTATATTTTAAACAAAGCTGCAAAAGAAGTTGGTTTAGAAGGGATTAGCTCACATACACTTCGAAAAACTTGGGGATATTGTGCATACAAATCTGGTGTTGATATTGCATTTTTACAACACTTCTTTGATCATAGTACCCCATCAAAAACTTTAAAATATATTGGTATTGCATAAAGTAAAACTTTAATGTAGGGATTCTCTTCATCCCCCACTAATTATTAGCCCTCACCAATCGGGCTTTTACGGGTAGTTAATGCGGAATAAAAAGCAAACATGGTTCTTAAACATAAAAAAGGTTACCAACTTTAAACTTGGTAACCTTTTTTATGTTTCATATTCTCTTTTCTTGTTTCTCCTATTTTGTAGTGGTACTCTAGTAATAAGGGGGAGAAATTATGAACACACTAACAATTGAATTACCAAAAGAAACAGCAGAAAAACTCGGCTTATTAAAACAAGCGTATCAAAAGAAAACAGGTGCTACAATCTCAGAAAGCACTCTTGTTCAATCACTTATCTCAAGGGAGTTTATTCAAGAAATAACTCCATTTGATTTACAACAATATGTAAATGAAAAAGAACAGCGCTAAGCGCTGTTTCTTCTTTATTTCCCCTCTTTCTCTACACTTTGATCTTATCCTTAATCTGAATACTACTGATTCTTTTCTAAAATAAGTAAAGTTTTTTATTTTATTTCTGAAAAACCATTGACAATGATAATGATAACTATTATCATTTATTAAGAAGCCAACAATTGATGAATCAACCAAACGCTCAGTAACATTGTTACCCCTCTTTTTCATATAGAAAAACACTGTACATTCCCCCTGTTTGTACAGTGTTTTTCTTTTTTGCGTTTATTCAAATAAATTGAGTTGCTCCGGTTTTGGTTCGCCGTATGTAATATGCATCATCTCCATGAGTTGTTTTGCATTATCAGCAGCATCCCCGCCTGAATTATTATTAAATAGTACATATATGTTTTTTGTCTTTTTCTGCAATGTATGTAATCGCTTTGTCCATTCTTCTAGCTCTTGTTTATTATAACGATATAAGCAGCGAACTGCTCTCCAATTTTCTCCTTTATCAAGCCATCCATGAATATTACGACCATGAAAGCGTATCAGTGCCATTTCAGGATGAGTTGCTTCTAATACAAGTGGAACAGAACCAATGCCAGCTTGTGGTTCATCACAGATCGTATGAATCCATTCTTCCTGTTCTAAAAATTGCAATGTTTTATCATGCATACTAGGATGAAACCACGTTTGATTTCGGAACTCTATGGCACACGGTAAGCCTTCCATCTTTTCTTTTGTATAACGAAGTAAATCTACATTTTTCTTCTGACAATCAAACCAAGGTGGATATTGGAATAATATCGCCTTTAATTTATGCGCTTCTTGAAGCGGAATAATCGATTGTTTAAATATTTCAAACATCTCATCAATATTTGAAAATGGAATCTCTCCTTGCATATGTCCCGTCATCCCTTGATACGCTTTAACAACAAACGAAAATTTTTTTGGCGTTTCCCCCGCCCATTTCATATAATTTCGAACCGGTTGCATAGCATAAAATGAACTATCTACTTCAACAATAGGGAAATACTCACTATATGTTCGCAATTTATTTCTATTTTCATAGGAATCTGTATATAAAGAATCATGATCTCCCCATCCTGTTAATCCAATAGAAATCACCTTTTCCCCTCCTTATCCCATTTCTATAAATCCGTACACACCTAATTAACAAAGTTTCAATCTTCTTCAAGAGCATCTTTATAAAATATGATATACTAGATGGAAGAATTTTTAAATTGAGGAGTTATTTATTTATGATTCAAGAGGATACTACTTTATCTCATGAAAAGCAAATAAAAGAATTAGAAAGAAAAGTACAGTTTTATGAGCAGTTGGTGAATCAACTACCACATCATTTTACATATAAAAACTCACAACTAGGTTTACAGTTACATAAAAAAGGGACTTCTCATTCCATCAATCGCATACCAAAGCAAGAAAGAGAATCAAACCTTGTACTAACTTGCGATTCCTTATTTCTATTTGAGCAACTTGAAAAGCACTTTGTTCATATTTTTGATGCATTTTCGCATCATGTCACCTTTATTGACAATAAAGGCATCATTACATTATGTAATCAATCTGCAACAGATGATTTCGGAATATCACGGAGCGATATCATCGGCAAACCGATTCAACAGTTATTAAACCTACCTGAAGAAAAAATTAAGGCATTAGAAACATTAAGAAGCGGAAAAGAAATTTATAACGAAGAGGTGTTAGATACAAATTATGGAATTTCTAATAACCGAATTATTCGTGACTATAATGGAGAGATCTTCCGTGTGATTAGTGTCTTTCATTATTTAAATACCGAACGTGATGCCGAAAAACTTGCATTAGCAGGTCGAATTGCAGCCGGAATTGCACATGAAGTTCGTAATCCACTTACAACAGTACGCGGTTATTTACAATTTTTACAAGAAAGTGTTTCACCTTCTAATAAAGAGCTTTTTCAAAATTTACTCATTCCTGAATTAGATCGTGCCAATAGTATCATCACGAAATTTTTATCTATTTCAAAAGCACACGAATTTAAAAGAGAACCATTTCCCATCAATACTTTTTTACGTGAATATATCCAACAGCTACTAGCTAGTGAAGTATTTTTGCATAACATTTCTATTGAATATAATTTATCCTCCGATTTAGAAGACATATTAGTGAATATTGATCGACATGAGCTCGTTCAAGTTTTCCTAAACTTATTTCAAAATGCTGTGGATGCAAAAAGTGATAAACCTTTGTCCATTCAAATCACTAGTCATCGTTTGGATAATTTTGCTCGCATTACTTTCCAAGACAATGGAACTGGTATTCCTCCAGCGATTCAAGACTATATATTTGATCCATTCTTCTCTACAAAAGATGCAGGAACTGGACTCGGATTATCAGTAACAAGAAAAATCATTCAAAATCACAATGGAACTTTAAAAGTTTCTAGTAATGAAAACGGAACAACATTTATCATCTCAATTCCATTAGCACAAAAAGGGGCTGGCTTATAGCATCTCCCTAAAAATAATCAGTGGGGATGAAGCCCCACTGATATAATCAAATAAATATATTCAAAATATACGATTTATAAACTTTCAGCACACGTCATTAGCTCCTCGCCAATCCATTCCCCTAAGCAATATGTATTATCTCTTCCTTTTCCTCTTTCATGAGAAATGCCACAAAGCTTAATTCGTTCGATGTCTATTCCTGTTTCTTTTTTCACTTTTCTAACTGCTGTCTCTTCCTCCATTCCAAATCTAACATACATACACAGTAAGAAATAACTAGATGCTATTCATCTCATCTTAAATATTTGATTTCCTTCTTTACGTTTCTTTACTTCAAATTTACTCTAGCTTAACGCTTATTTTGTATGATAGATAAAGAAGACAATGATATGAAAGAGGGATGAAAATGAAAGTCTTATTGTCAATACGCTTTTGGATTTCCCTTATGTCATGTATATTTTTATGCTCAGCATTCTTTTTAACTTTAGAATATACGGCTACATCAAAAGCAGCAGAAAACAGCAATATAGCTCCATATGAGCTACTATATGCAAAACAAAATACAGTCCCTCTATCCTCTTCCTCATCTAAAGAAAAAAAAGTTATCAAAGGAATGATTATTACAGAAGCTGCTTCCCATCATGACCTGAATCAGATTGCTAAAAAAATTAAAGAACAATATAAAAATCGGAAAATCGATGAAATCACATTATCCATTCACAATAAAAATATTGGAAAATACGAAGAAGACCTACCTTATGAGCCAATTAGCAAAGGAACAATTTCCATTATTTACACTTCACAATCCCATTCCAACGTAATCATTCGTCTTAACGAACAATAATACACTTGCTAAAAATTTTTTTCCCTTCATAAAAAAAGAGACGAATATAATCATTCGCCTCTTTTTATTTTTACAAAAATGGAATCCACTCTTTTACTTTATCAATCCATTCTTTTTGTTGTTCTCTTCTCTGTTTTTCTTCTTCTTGACGCTTTTTCTCTTCTTCTTTTCTTCTCTTTTCTTCTTCAATTGTCTTTAATTGTTTCGAATAGTCAGCCTCTGATATAAGTGATAATTGAAATGCTTTTTGACTAGGGTTTTCATCAGCTTTTTTCATAATATCTCGAAACATTGTCGTTGTAATTTGACTACCACCTGGCACATAATGCTCACTGTCTGTTTTATCATATCCTATCCAAATAGCTCCCACTAAATCCGGTGTATAGCCAACAAACCAAGAATCTTTCGCTCCGCTGCTTGGACCATCCACAAGCTGAGTGGTTCCCGTTTTTCCAGCAGTATCAATATTTTTCACCTTTGCTTTTTCACCCGTTCCTTTTTCAACAACACCCTTTAATAAGTACGTCATTTTTTGAGCAACTTTCTCACTCGTTACACGGGTTTCTTTTTTATACCATTTCCCAACTGTTTCTCCCTCAGCATTCTGTATTTCCCGGATTGCATGCCCTTCAACTTGTACACCATCGTTAGCAAAAGTAGCATAAGCTTGAGCCATTACAAACGGAGAAGTTCCAGTATGCATTCCCCCTAAAGCAATAGGAAGAGTACGGTCTTCTGCTTGTAGTGGAATACCAAAACGCTCTAATGACTTCAAACCTTTTTCCAATCCAATTTGTTCTAACAACCAAACAGCTGGTACATTATAGGACTTAGCAATCGCTTCATACATTGTAACATCACCATGAAAAGCATGATCACTATTTTGGGGCGCATAATCTTTTATATTAAGCGGCTCATCTTTTAAAACATCATACACTTCATATCCTTGTTCTAATGCTGGTACATATACGGCAAAAGGTTTTAGGGTTGAACCAGGTTGCCTTTTTAATTGCGTTGCATGGTTAAATTGCAAAAATTGATACGTCCCCCTCCCGCCGACTAGTGCGGGTACACCACCAGTTTTCGGGTCCATCAAAACAACGCCCGTTTGCATAAGCTGATCAGCGTTACTCCCTTGGAAATAATTATCATTATTCACAACATCTTCTACTGCTTGTTGTTTTTTCGGATCAAGCTCTGTATAAATACGATATCCACCAGCTAAAATTTCATTTTGCGTCAATTCATATTTCTCCATTGCCTCACGTACAATATAATCCACATACTGCGAATATTTTCCTTTATACTTATCATCAACACCTCGTCGTAATGCAAGGCCTGTCTCTTGCTCTTTCTTGTATTGATTTTCTGTAATATACCCTTGCTCTTTCATTAGTGCTAAAACAACATTCCGTCTTTCAATTGACTTATTAAAATTTTTATATGGTGAATAGGTTGATGGTGCCTTAATTAATCCTGCTATTGTCGCAGCTTCTGCTATTGTTAAATCTTTTACTTCTTTATCGAAATATGATTTCGCTGCTTTTTTTATCCCCCAAGCTCCTTCACCAAAATAAATTTGATTCATATACATTTCAATAATTTCATCTTTTGTATACATACGCTCTATCTTCTTCGTCAAAAAATACTCTTTAAACTTACGTGAAAATGTACGTTCTTGTGTTAAAAATACATTTTTCGCAAGCTGTTGTGTAATTGTACTGCCACCAGCAACTACTTCTCCCGCCATAATATTTTTTAATAGGGCACTCATAATCCCACTATAGTCAATACCATGATGGCTAAAAAACTCTTTGTCCTCTACTGCTACAACCGCTTGAATCATAATATCGGGAATATCTTTTCTTTTAATACCTTCCGCCTTGGAAGAAGATAGCTTTGCTGCCACTTCTTTATTTGCATCATAAATAAGTGTTGGCTGCGGAACAGCCTGTTTTAATGCAGATATGTCTTGAATGGAGATCATTATATTTACCGCAATAAATAGGGTAACGAAAAAACCGCCAAAAATTAATAATATATTGCGCAATTTCTTCCTCTTGTTGAACCACTCAAGCATTTTCTTGAAATGAGTGTTGTTCAATTTCATTTATTCACTTCCTTCATTTATTTACACTTTCATCAGAAAAAGGAAGAAACTCCCTCCTTTTGAATTTATTATAATAACGTAATAGTTCTTCAAGTGTAAAGTATTTCTTTCTCATTCATACTTTTTGCAAGAAAAGGACATTCTACAAGTAAGATATTCATTAGTCGTTATTAATATTATTAATGCATCAATATGTATTATGTTAAGTTTTTGTAAACTTTTCGATAAAATGTTTTAAAAACCGACAGTTTTTTGTTAGAATTGACTAGCCAATATATTTTACATATATTACTTTTCGTGGGGGTAACAATAATGGTATTTAAATCTAAAAAAGATAAATTTTCTGAAATGTTAATGAATGTTTCTGAAAATTTAAAAGAAGGCGCGCAATTTTTCGTGGAGTATAAAATTAAAAATGCTAGCGATTTAAAAGAATTTTCTATGCGCATGAAAGAATATGAGTCAAAAGGTGACTCATTTATTCATGAAATCATTATGGAGCTAAACAAAGCGTTTATTACTCCTATTGAACGTGAAGACATCCTGCAACTTGCAATGAGCATGGATGATGTACTAGACGGATTAGACCACAGTGCAGGTTTATTCGAAATGTATTCTATTACAGAGGCAGATGAATACATGATTAAATTTGTGGAGGCAATTAATCAATGTGCGATTGAAATTGCAAATTCCGTTGAACTTATGTCGAATAAGAAATTAGTGGACATTCGCACAAATGCAATTAAAATTAAGGATTACGAATCACAGTGTGATGATATTCGTCGTCACGCCATTAAACATTTATTCTCTCGTGAAAAAGATCCGATCAAGATCATTCAATTCAAAGAGATTTATGAAGAGCTAGAAGAAGTTGCTGATAGCTGTCAAAGCGTTGCAAACGTATTAGAAACAATTATTATGAAGAACGCGTAAGGAGTTTGATCATGGATACAGTCTTGATTTTAACTGTTTTAATAGTCATTTGTGCTTTAGCTTTCGACTTTATTAATGGATTCCATGACACAGCGAACGCCATTGCGACAGCTGTTTCTACCAAAGCTTTGAAGCCACGACAAGCCATTATCATGGCAGCTATTATGAACTTTTTAGGTGCAATGACATTTACAGGTGTAGCAAAAACAATTACAAAAGACATTGTTGATCCTTTTGCTTTAGAACATGGATCATATGTTATTTTAGCCGCTCTGCTTGCTGCAATTGTTTGGAACTTAATTACTTGGTACTATGGAATCCCAAGTAGTTCTTCGCATGCAATTATTGGTGCAATCGCAGGTGCTGCAATTGCTGCTGCTGGTCTAAGTGCAATTAATTTCAAAGGATTTATTAAAATTATTGAAGCTTTAATTATTTCACCAATCGTTGCATTTGTTATTGGTTTTATCGTGTATAGTATTTTTAAAGTTGTCTTTAAAAACTTTAATTTAACGAAAACGAATCAAAACTTCCGTTTATTCCAAGTGTTTACCGCAGCACTACAAGCTTATACACATGGTACAAACGATGCTCAAAAAGCAATGGGTATTATTACAATGGCATTAATGACAAATGGCCTTCATAATTCTGGAGATATTCCTTTATGGGTTCAATTCTCATGTGCTCTTGCAATGGGTCTTGGTACTTCTGTCGGTGGATGGAAAATTATTAAAACTGTTGGGGGACAAATTATGAAAATTCGTCCTGTAAACGGTGTAGCTGCTGATTTATCATCATCTCTTGTCATTTTCGGAGCAACATTTATTCATTTACCAGTTAGTACAACGCACGTTATCTCTTCTTCTATTTTAGGGGTAGGTGCTTCACATCGTGTAAAAGGTGTAAAATGGGGAACTGCAAAGCGCATGTTAATTACATGGGTGATTACACTTCCAATTTCAGCTTCATTAGCTGCTCTATTCTATTATCTATTACATTTAATTTTCTAATCAAAAGTCGTCTTCCTTATTTTTCTAGGAAGACGACTTTTTTGTGAACAATCTTATTTCTTTTCAAAAAGTGTGTATAATGAATGTTGGATTAGTTATACAGAGGAGTTGGCAATTTTGGAATATATCATGTTACTTTTCATTGGATTAATCGCAGGAACAGTCGGAAGCCTAGTAGGACTTGGCGGAGGAATTATCATCGTCCCTTTACTAATTGGACTGCATAGTTTATCACCACAACTCGCAGTTGGAACATCAATTGTGACCGTAGTTTTCACTGGTCTCTCCTCTACTCTTACTTATATGAAACATAAGCGAGTAGATTATAAAAGTGGACTTATTTTATTTATAGGGAGCGGTCCTGGAGGGATTATTGGATCGTGGGCAAACAAATTTTTGAATCAGGATTCTTTCTCTTTATATTTTGGAATTTTCCTTATTTTTGTATCTATCCTTCTCTTGTTACGTGATAAATTGAAACCTCTTTCCCTCTCAAATGCAACTGTTATTAAACGATCTTTCACGGATTCTGAAGGTAAAACCGTTTATTATCAATTCCCACCGTTTCTTTCGATTATTATCGCATTTGTAGTTGGTTTCATATCTGGATTATTTGGAATTGGTGGCGGTGTATTGCTCGTTCCAGCAATGATGCTTCTTTTTGCATTCCCTGCACAAATTGCTGTTGCAACTTCAATGTTTATTGTCTTTTTATCAGCAATTGTAAGTTCTTTGACTCATATTTCTCTTGGCAATGTAAGCTGGATTTATGCATTGATTCTTATTCCAGGCGCTTGGATTGGCGGAAAAATCGGAGCTTACATTAATACAAAATTAAGCGGTAATGCGATTATCAACTTATTGCGTATCACATTAATTATTCTTGGAACCAAACTGATTATCAGTTCTTTCCTCTAACGCGTTCTTTTTAGAATGCGTTTTTTCATACGCAGGAATACAAAAACATCCCTAAAATAAAACATAATACTGTACACACACACAACAACATCAAATTTGAAACATGTAATTTGTCCATGGTGATCACACTCCTATAGCTGGGCTGTTACCCCTATGATAGCGAAAAAAAAGACACTTTGCCTTTACAATATGCTAACAATGCAAAATCAATTATTACAAACTTTATCTATTTATTACATAAATTCGTATAATCAATCGATTCAACAAAAAAAAGATGTCATATTGACATCTTTTAGTGAAGGAGTGACCACCCCATAAAATCTTCATGGACTTGACGTGCTCGTTTATCATTTCTATCATACAATTCAGCGTAGCTATCCGTTTCTTCGTCATAAGCCATTGTATAAATAATTTGACCATTTATTTCAACTGATAGAACGACTCCACCTTTCATCTCTTCCACATGTATGACAGCATTAGCTGGAATTTTCATATCAGTCATTTTCGCATCTAACAATATACTAAACCCCCTACAGCGTATTCATTGCTAGTACTATTACACACTAAATAGTATACTACTGTAATAGCATACGTTTCGTCAATAAAATTGCTGTTTATAACAATATAAATACAAATTGAAAAACTGACATAAAACCTGACATAAAACCTTTCTTTGTAAGTGAGAGAGATCATCCGACTATGCATAGAAGCAATCAGCCCCTCTTCTTGCCCCATACCAAGTGAAAGCAAAGAGAAAAACGAGTGCGGTCACATTTTGTTCTTCATAGCAACGATTTATATATTGGAAAATCAAAATGGATATATACATCACCTTTTGTATTTAAATTTATATGTATATCACTTACAATAAACTAATAGAACTAAATAATGGGGTGCTAACATTGATTCTACATAAAGGGGATATACTATTTCGTCAAGGTGAAGAAGGACCTTTATATTTTATTAAAACTGGTCTATTAAAGGTCGTTCGGTTACAAGAAGACGGAACACCATTTTTATTTAATATTATCGTTCCTGGTGAGACAATTCCTCACCATTCTTTAATTTCACCGAAAGAATATCATGGTACAGCCATCGCTTTAATTAAGACAGAGGTCCAGCCCATTGTATGTAATACATGGTACGAAAAACTACAGGAGAATCCAGAATTATATGCTGACATCGCCATGCAACTACAAACGAAATTGCGAATGATGCAGCAACGAATCGATCAATTAACAACTGTTTCTCCAAAAGAACGTCTCCACCGTCTACAAGAGTGGTTCGCACTCTATTTAGGAGGAATTCCCATTTATGAAATATTAACACAAACAGAAATTGGACAACTTATCGGTGTACGTCGTGAAACAGTAAATCGCTTGTTACGAGAACAAACAAAAAACGAGGTAAACTAACACCTCGTTTTTTTGTTTGCCTTATGATAAGCTTGCTGCCGGTCCGAAAAATTCATAATGAATGTGTTCAGGTGAAACTCCCCATTCTACTAAAGCCGCATTAATATGCTTCATAAATGGTACCGGGCCACAGAAGTAAAATTCTGCTTCAGACGTAGGAATGATAGATTGCAGCCAATCTAAATCAATGAAACCTTCTTTATCAAAGTTTTTCATTTGTAGGTCTTGTTCTGTTGGCGAAGAGTAACAAGTGTATGCTTCTACTTGTTCATAGTCGCTCTCTACTTGCTGTACATACTCTTTCATCGCATGCACATTGCTATTTAATGCTGCGTGAATAAAGTATACCTTACGATTTGAAGCTTGCTCAATTAATGTATTTAACATACTCATCATCGGCGTAATACCAACACCGCCACTGATTAACACAACCGGTAAGTTTGAATCCATATTTAATACGAAATCTCCTGCTGGTGCACTTAATGGAAGAATATCTCCTTCTTGGATGTGATCATGTAAATAATTAGATATCTTTCCATCCGGTGTCTCTGTAGCTGTTTCTCGTTTTACACTAATACGATAATAGTCTTTGCCAGAAGCATCTGATAAGCTGTATTGACGATTATGTGTATATGTTTCACCCTCTATATTTAATTGGATCGTTACATATTGACCAGGTAAGAATGAAGATAGCTTCCCTCCATCTTCTGGTTTTAAGTAAAATGATGTGATTACGTCGCTCTCTTTCTCTTTTTTTACAACGATAAAGTTACGGAAATCTTTCCATCCACCTTCTTTTTCCGCTGCCTCTTCATACATTCCTGCTTCGACACTAATAAATGCATCAGCAATTACACCATACGCTTCTCCCCAAGCATCTAACACTTCTTGTGGTGCTTCTGCAACCTCTTTAATTGCTTGTAGTAAACATTTCCCTACAATTGGATAGTGTTCAGCTTTAATTCCTAAACTTCTATGTTTATGAGCAATTTGTTTTACAACAGGAATAATAACTTCTAAATTATCAATATACGTTGCTGCTGCATACACTGCGCTTGCTAAAGCCTGTTGCTGTCTTCCTTTTTTCTGATTTGTATGGTTAAAAATATTTAATAATTCTGGATGTTCCGAGAACATAATTTGATAAAAGCGTGTCGTAATTTCAACACCTTTTTCTTGTAATAATGGTACTGTTGATTTTACAATTTCCATTGTTTTTTCACTTAACATTGTATCCCACTCCTCTATTTCCTTGTCTATTGTTATTGTAAACGAAGCCAAAATGGAAGGTTGTGATTTTAATCACTATAAACACGGTGTTTTTGTGAAAAATATATGAACGATTTAGATTTATCCCGCTATTTGTTACTAAACTAACGAATTAAATATACTCCTTTATATTTTTCCAAAAAAGAAATAAGCTAACCAAAATTTTGGATAGCTTATTTCTTTTTTTGTAGAGCGTGTTCAATTATTAAAAATGACGTTTATTTCATCCAATTTTAGCCAAAACTAATAACGAAAGGAGGTAGACAAAAATGAGATTACAATCTTTCATGATTAGTGCCCTTTCTTTTTTAGCTTCGGCATTAATCTTTTATACAGTTGGCTATGTCTTACTATTAGATTTGTTACCAAAGCATCTCTTTATTATTCTTATTATTCTTTCTGCTCTTATGATTTCCTATCTTATTACACGAAAATCGTTAAATGAGCCGTCTACCAAAACAAAATAATAGAGTGAACCTTTTAGGTTCACTCTATTATCATTTCCTAGGAAAGTTTTTGACTATCTTTGCAAATTCATTTTTTCACCATACTCTTTTACAATTTGAATAATATTTTGAAACGTACCTACTTTTTCTTTTTTATGATTCAATACTTGTAAATCATAATGATCATAATAAGTTTCTAATGCTTTTAACTGGGAAGTTGATGCCCCCTCTATAGGTACAGTAAGATTCACTTCATATTGTTTATATCCTTCTCTAACTTTTTCTCCTTCAATAGTTTCACTCATTTTCTTTCCGACTACCTGTTGCATTTTTTCAGGAAAGATCAATTGAAAATAATACTCCCCTTCTTTTTCTAAAGTTTTATATAAAGAATCCGAGATTGTATAAAATACTGTGTATTTTATTTTTTTCTCATCTGTTTTAATATGAAAAGCAGTAATTTGCATGTCCTTTTTTGTCACTTCTATTAAAGCGTTCACTTTTGTATCATCATTTTGTTGCTCAGTAGCACCTGGAAGTATAGATAAAAGTTGCTCTGTATCAGATTTTGTAAGCATATACGTCTCTTTTTCATCCTGCAGCCACCCTTGGCGAGATTCCCCTCTTAGCCATGCACGATATATTTTCTTCTTTCCGTTTTTCTCAATTTGGATTTCGTACTCTGGTTCTCCAAAACCTCCTGTTATTTGTTGTTTCTTAGCTTTATTAATAATATCTACCACTTTCTTTGCTTCCTCTTGCTTTAAAACCTTTTCAAGCTTTCCTTTTTGTATAATTGTTACTTGTATACTTTCCTGCATAGGATTCACCGTCTCTTCTACTTGTTTTTTCTCCTTTTTTTGTTCAACTTGACTACACGATGCTAATAAAAAAAATAGTAAGAAAAACATCCATTTTCTTTTCAACTTTTTCCCTCCTATCTAGAACAATAAGAAAAGCTTATTGTTCTTGAAAATGAAACAAAAACGTTATGTATGATGAAATAAGATATACTAAATACGAAGGGAGGTTTTCACATGTCCATTAATTTTCATGATGCTCATAATAAGTACACCTACGCCACGCGAAAAGCAGATTCCTCTTGGTGTGAAATGATTCAAAATATAATTGATGTAAGTGGTAAAAACATAATTGATATCGGCTGCGGTGGTGGTATTTATACGAAAGAACTGGCTCTTATGAGAGCTAGCAAAGTCATCGGCTTCGATTTCTCAAAAAAAATGTTGCAAGCGGCAACAGAAAATTGCGCTTCCGTCCCAAACATCTCATTTATTCATGGTGATGCCCACCATATGCCATTTGCTAATGAAACTTTTGATATTGTGATTTCTCGTGCTGTTATCCATCATTTACAAGACATCCCGAAATTTTTACAAGAGGCCTCACGTATCTTAAAGAAAAATGGAATGCTCATTCTTCAAGATCGTACCATTGAAGATTGTACAATTCCAGGAAGCCCAGAACATATTCGTGGGTATTTCTTCTCCATCTATCCTAAACTCATTCAAATAGAGGAAAAGCGAAGACCAAAAGCAACGCACATACAACAACTAATCGCACAAAACGGCATGTATCCACTTCCCCTTCAAACAATGTGGGAAGTGCGAAAAATCCATGATTCTATTGAAACATTATTACAAGATTTATCACCACGCACAGGCCGATCCATTTTATACGAATTAACAGACAATGAACTTTCTCAATTACTCCATCACATTCACTCTAAACTAAACAATATAGCTCCGATTATTGAACAAGATCGTTGGACTATTTGGAGTGCCACAAAATTTTAAGAAAGCCCCACATAATTTTGTGAGGCTTTCTCCT
Source organism: Bacillus cereus group sp. N21 (assembly GCF_016483395.1). Lineage (NCBI taxonomy): Bacteria > Bacillati > Bacillota > Bacilli > Caryophanales > Bacillaceae > Bacillus > Bacillus cereus group sp. N21. The sequence goes on along the minus strand of NZ_JAEHBX010000008.1, from coordinate 51,536 downwards.
TTCATAACCTAATTTTGCAACATTCTTGATACCCTCCACTTCTGGCCTGTGCACTTCCACACTTTGGACATACTAAGTATCTGGATTGACTTGTCAACAAACTTCCTTTTTGAAAAAGTAACACTTCTGCTTGTTTAAATGACCGCGAATAATATAACCATATGAAACCACAAATTACTATAATTCCGAACAATACACCCATCGCAAGCATTTCCGTCACCTCTTTTTGGTTTGTTCTTTCCAGCAAGTGGATTGTAGTATTATTCTCTATTAATAAAAAAGATTCCTGCCTTCCTGTTCTAATTGTCATATTTCTCAAAAAATTTTTACATAACCTCTATACTTTTACGTACTTTTTACAAAAGATTCCCTTCCACTTCTCATACAATAAAGTGAAACGTCCATCAGTAAGGCTTTTCTTCATCCCTCACTGATTATCAACTCTCACCAATCGGGTCTTTACGGGCAGTAAGTAAAAATCCACACCCTAAAATAATTTTAATTGAGGAGTGTCAATATGAACTATTTCTTATTACTCCCTTTTCTTATCAAACTAATTTTTTCTTTTCTATCCCCTTCTTCTCCACCTACCGACGTATCCGTGCAAATTCTCGGCCTCAATGATTTCCACGGCCAATTAAATACGACTTCAGCGTTGCACGATAAAGCTGTAGGGCGTGCTGATTACATATCTGCTTACATTCAATCCTACCGCGATAAAAACCCTAACACCTTACTTGTTCATACAGGAGATATGATTGGTGGGAGTCCTCCGATTTCAGCACTTTTTCATGATGAACCAACGATGGAGTTTTTAAATAATCTTCAATTTGATGTTGGTACAATAGGAAACCATGAGTTCGATAGGGGGCCCATTGCTCTGCAACAACTAATTAATGGCGAATCCGTTACACAAACAAGTTCATTTTCAGGTAGCTCCTTTCCTTATATATCCGCAAATATTGTATACAGTGAAACGAATCAACCACTCTTCCCCCCCTATATAATTAAATGGATTGATGGGATTCCAATCGCCTTCATCGGCGTTTCTACAAACGATACTCCTTTTTTAACAATGTACAACGATATGTCTTCTATTCGTTTTTTAGATGAAGCTTCTTCGATTAATCTTTATGTGTATCAACTACAAAAGAAAGGCATTCATGCATTTGTTATTCTTGCCCACCTAGGTGGTAATACGACAGAAAGTAATACAAATGGACCTTTAGCTGATTTAGCTAATCAAATAGATCCTGATGTTGATATCATTTTTGGTGGTCATACCCACTCCTATATAAATGGAAATGTGAACGGCAAATTGCTTGTTCAAGCCTACTCATACGGAAAAGCATTTTCAAACGTCACCTTTACATTAAATCGTAAAACGAAAGATATTACGAAAAAAGCTGCAACAATTGTCCCTGTCTATCAAAATGCAATTTCTCCTGATTTACACACAAGAAACTGGATAGATTCTTACGCCTCAAAAATCCAATCTAAAGTAGAGGAACAACTCGGAATAACGGACCATGAGTTAACTCGTAATCAAAATGAACACGGCCAATCAAATTTAGGAACAGTTCTCGCAATAGCCCAGCGCCAAACTATGCAGGCGGATATTGCTTTTGTAAATCCTGGGAGCATCCGGCATAATTTAAAAAAAGGAACAATTACATGGGAAGATACCTTCCTCATACAACCATTCGGCAACAAATTAATTAAAATGTATTTGTCTGGAAAAGAAATTCGAAACGTCTTGCAAGAGCAATGGAAAGAAGAAACTCGCATGCTACAAATTTCAGGGATTCGTTATAGTTGGAAAAATAACATCGTCCAAACAATTTCATTAGATGACGGAACACCATTACGCGATGATCAAATATACTCTGTAGTAGTCAATTCTTTCTTAGCAAATGGAGGAGATAAATTTTTGACATTTAAAGAGGGCAGAAATCGCTCCGAAGGCCCGACAGATCAGGAAGCTTTTGCAAATTTTATTCGTTCTATTTCTCATATAGATACACTCCCTCAAAATTTTTTACAGAAAATCTATTGACTTTATGAAAAAAACATGTAAAAATACTGTCAGAATACTTGAACAAAATTCATTGACGAGAACGAGTACGTTATATAAAGCTGTTCCCCAGAGAGTTGGCATCTTGCTGAAAGCCAACGTTCAGCTCGTAACCGAAAATCATCTCCGAGAAGTAGAACCGAAGGATGTAGTAAGTTCTTACCGGTCGTCCCCCGTTACAAGGAACACGTATCATGTTGTACGTTGCAAAGCCGCATACATATAGATGTATTTCTACGTGTATGAACTAGGGTGGTATCGCGGGTAAATATAACTCGTCCCTTTTTAAGGGGCGAGTTTTTTGTGTTCTTACGAATGAATTTTTATAAAAGGAGGAAACACAATGAACACTGTATCAAAAAAACATGTTTTTTTCACAGGTCTTATGCTATTTTCTTTATTTTTTGGAGCAGGTAATTTAATTTTCCCTCCAATGCTTGGACAAAACGCTGGTGAAAACTTTTGGCCAGCAATGCTCGGGTTTTTACTAACAGGAGTTGGCTTACCGTTATTAACTGTTATTGCAATCTCTCTTTCAGGAAATGGAATGCAACAACTTGCAAGTCATGTTCACCCTTTATTTGGAATTTCATTTACAGTAGTTGTATATATTGCAATTGGCCCTTCCATGGGAATTCCACGTGTCGCTAACGTCGCTTACGAAATGGGTGTTAGTTCTTTCTTACCAGAAACAATTCGTACTAGTAGCTTATCCTTATTTATATATACGGTCATTTTTTTCACTATCGTATTTTGGCTTAGCTTAAATCCTTCTAAACTCGTTGATCGTATCGGAAATGTGCTAACACCTATTTTACTATTCTCTATTTTCTTATTGTTTGTAAAAAGTGTTTTCACACCACTCGGAAATTCAGGTCCATCGATGCAGGAGTATCAAACTTCTCCTATTTTCAAAGGATTTATGGAAGGATATTTAACAATGGATACGATCTCGGCACTTGCATTTGGGATTATCGTCGTGAATGCAATTCGCTCAAAAGGTGTAGAAGATCGTAAAGCTGTTGCAATTGCAACGACAAAAGCAGGACTTATTGCAGCTGCAGGGCTCGTACTCGTATATGGAGCACTTGGCTGGCTAGGTGTAACTAGTGTTTCACTTGGATATGCAAAAAATGGCGGTCAATTACTTACTGTTATTGTACAACAGTTATTCGGCCCATATGGCCTTGCCTTATTAGCGGTTATCGTTACACTGGCTTGTTTAACAACATGCGTTGGACTTGTATCAGCATGTAGCCAATATTTCTCAACATTATTTGCGAAATTTTCTTACAAAGAGCTAGCAGGTATCATTTGTGTATTAGGACTTCTAGTAGCAAACCTAGGCTTAACAAAAATCATTGCAATCTCTGTTCCAATTTTACTAGTTGTATATCCAATTGCTATCGTACTCGTACTATTATCATTACTCCATAAGTACTTTGGTGGTTACCGTTCTGTTTATGTTGGTGCTTTAATCGGGGCTGCAGTAATAAGTATGTTTGATGGACTAAAGAAAGGAAATGTATCTGTTACATTCATTACCTCTTACTTTGAATTTATTCCATTTTATAATGAAGGAATTGGTTGGTTATTACCAGCGCTTGCTGGAGCAACAATCGGTCTTGTAGTCGCAAAATTAAAGGGCACAAAACCAATACCACTAACGGAAACTCCTTCTGAACCTAAAGCATCTTAGTGAAAAACTCCCGATTAAGGGAGTTTTTTACACTTGGTAGGAAGTATGACTGAAACTACTTATTTTATACGCTTTCGTATAATACTCAAGGTTTGTATCAACTGTTTCTACTTTCACAACATCATAGCAATCTGTTTGTTTTACTAGAAATAAATAATATTCTTCTGTCGCTTCAATTATCGCAATACAATCTGTTTCGATATCGTATTGCTCCTTAAGTGCTTGCAATGCATTCACGTAGTTTTCTAACTTTTTATTTTTACCCATTTCAAATACTGTTTGAACTAACATACACAATCTCCCCCTTTGTATGTACTATTTCCAACCGAATGATAACGCTTACAAACGAATGCGTCAATAACGTAAAACTTTAATCAGCGGGGTTTTCTTCATCCCCCACTGATTATTAACCCTCACCAATCGAGCTTTTACGGGCAGTTGCTCCATCCCCTAACCTCTTTGCTTTCACTGAATTTTGAGGTAGAGATCTTACTGCCCGTAAATAGCGGGATAAAGACAACTTCCACCAATGAAACAAGTCATATACAGTGGAAGCCACATTTTATTTCGTTAATTGATGTCGAAATGCATAAATAACAGCCTGTGTACGATCACTTACATTCAACTTGTTTAATATATTACTTACATGTGTCTTTACGGTTTTTAATGCAATAAATAAATCATCCGCAATTTCTTGATTACTCTTTCCCTCTGCAATTAATAATAAGATTTCAAACTCTCGTTCTGTTAAATCTTCATGAAGTGGCTGTTCTTTCTTTTGACGCATACGGGACATCATTTTCCCAGTAACTTTCGGCTCAAGTACTGTTTCCCCATCATAAGTCGCTCGTACTGCATCTGCGATATCGCTCGCTCTTGATGTTTTTAATAAATAGCTCGTTGCACCTGCTTCAATAACAGGATATAGTTTTTCATCGTCTAAAAAACTTGTCACGACAACTATTTTTGCTTCCGGCCATTCTTGAATAATGGCACGCGTTGCCTCAACACCATCCATTTCATCCATAACAAGATCCATTAAAATAATATCTGGCTTTAATGCTAATGCTAATTCTGAACCTTTTCTTCCATTTTCAGCTTCGCCAACCACTTCGATATCCGGCTGAGTTGATAAATACGCTGATACACCCATCCGCACCATTTCATGATCATCTACAAGCAGTACTTTAATCATGCTACTCCCCCTCTCTCTCTATTATAATTGGTACTTTCACTTCAATTTGTGTACCTTTATTCGGAAAACTTAGTACCTTTAGTGTTCCACCAATTTCATGAACACGCTCTTGAATAGACCTCAGACCATATGATCCAGCTTTATTGACACCTACTTCAAACCCAACACCATCATCAATGATTTTTAAAATTGCATATTGATCGATTTGACGAAGACGAACTTCCGTTTTCTTTGCCTTCGCATGCCGTAACGTATTGGATAAAGCTTCTTGCACAATACGGAATAAATGATCTTCCACACCTTTTTTCAATTGAATTGGCTCAATCAACCATTCAATTTTCATATGCTGTTTTCTTGAAAGCTCTGTTAGTAACTCTTCTATACCTTCTGTTAATTTTTTACCTTCAAGTTGTACAGGACGTAAATGAAGCAGCAATGCTCTCATTTCTGATTGTGCATTTACGACCATATTTTCCACAAGCTGCAATTGCTTTTTTGTTGTTTCTGGAATTTGAGCTACCTGTTCATTAATAGCTGACATCATCATAGACATTGCAAAAAGCTGCTGACTCACTGAATCATGCAGTTCTCTAGCTAATCGATGCCTTTCTTGAGAAATAGCTTCTTGTCTCATCTCTTCATTCCAATGAGCTCGTTCATTCGTTACTTTTTGAAATAATCCGGCTTGTTCCTCTAATCGCTTAGCAAGCGCAATTACTTTTCTCTCTACTTCATGAAATTCATCCTCTGCAGTAAACGAAACGTCTTTTGGAAAATTACCTCGCTCTACTTCAAATAAAAAAGTATTTAAACCTTGAATACGCTGCTGCATATAGTAACCAATTGCATATCCAACAATTCCCCCAATAAGAAGACTTGTGCTCATAATGAACAAGCTAATTGGAACAGAAGCAATGGATTCTTTCCACAATAAATCGTATACATCTTCTCTACTTTTCCATACATATACAATCGTACAAATAATTGCAATACTAACAGAAGATAACATAGAGTAACGAATATACATCCATGAAATATTCTTTTGCTTTTTCATTATACTTTCCTCACTTCCGTATCGCCTACGACAAGCGAAGAAATTATTTTAATACGCCGAGGAGCTTCCCTATACTGTTCTGTTTTGAATGTAACATTTCGATTAAATCCTGTCTCTTCATGTCCTGGAAGTAGTACTCTACCAACAATAACAGAATGATTTAAAGATAATTCAATATCGTACGGAACATACAAACGAATGTTACCAATAACGCCACGAATAACGATAACCGTTTCTCCTTCAGGAATCATCGCCGTCGTCAAGTCAATTTCAACATCACCGACTCCGTACTGGACATTAATATCCTCTAATTCATAAATATGATCCATCATTCTTACGTTACCTACCATCATATTTTTAAGATATGGTTCTGTACGATAGATTTGTTTTTCTTCATCTATATATCCTTTTTCCTTAATTTCTACCTGTACAGTTTTTGGCTTCTGCTGTCCTTGTATAAGCTGATAACCGATGAAAGCTAAGCAAGTAACTACAACAAGCACGAAGGCTGCTGATGAAAACAGAAAGAATAAAAAAATAAGTCCTCCGACAAATAAAAACACATTACCTCTCACATAGCGATTCTTTTTCCGATAATGCCTTCCGAACATAATCATAATAAATGCAAAAATAAGAGCACCCGGTTCAAAATGTCCGAGAATCATATCAAGAAAAAGACCAAATCCAAATATGATGAGGAGCATCCCCACTAGTTGTGATTTTGAAAATTGTTTCTTCATTTCAGCTCCCCTCCTTCTTGTCACATATAAATAGAAGAAAAAGGTATTGCTTTCCAACACCTTTTCTTCTATCACTATATCATAAGCTCGTTTTATAATGTACTACAATTATTTTGTTACTTCTTTTGTTAAGGATACTTCATCCTTTTCTTTCATTTCACGCTCAAGCTTTGCAATTTTCATATCAAATGTATCACGCTCATGATCTTCATTCATGCGAAGTTCTAAATCACGAATGTGATCTTCAATTTCTTCAAATCGTAAGAATGGGTTGTTCTCATCCATTTTATGAAGAGCTGTATTCATGCGACGGTTCGCATGAGCCATGTTTTCACGTGCCATTAATTCCATACGCTTTGCATTCATTTCTTTTAGTTTATTTTTCATTTCAGAAAGACTGCGTTCTAACTCATCAATTTGCTCCACTACACCTGCATACATTTCTTCTAGTCGAGCTACTTGCCCTTCATAATATGCTACTTCTTCTAATGCACGTTCATGCAATTGCATTTCCCCTGCTTCTTGTGCAATTATCGCCTGTTTTGATCGCTTATTTACGAAATAACGAGCCTGCTCAAGTTCCCGAGCAAAATTAGATTTTAGTGTTTTATGACGCTGAATTAACTTTTCAATTTTTGTTACTTCACGCTCGCTATCGCGTAAATATTGATTTAACATAGCGATTGGATTTTTTCTTTCTTTCTCATCTAAAACATTATGAAAATCTGCTAAAATTGCATCGCGTACACGTCCGAATAAAGATTGTTTCATTATAATCTTCCTCTCTTCTACTTTATGATTTAAATTGTTTTATATTAGTTTTTCATTAACTTGTTCCACTCATCTTCAAAGTTGCTATATCGTTTAGAGCCTTCTGAAGCAGAATCAACTACTACATCTTTTTCTTTTTTCCACTCACGGTATCCATAGTATAGAACTACTAATGCTACGATACCGATTAATGCTGGAGAATGGGAAAGGGCAATTGACAAGCCGATTAAACCGACAATACCCCAAGCTAACTTTCCAAAAAATGATTGTGCTCGCACAAATGATTTATAGCTCCAGTACACAATCCCTGCTCCAATTACGAATCCTACAATACCAGCAAGACTACCAAGAGCAATCAAAGCCAAAATACCGGCCGCGATAAACGCTAAAAATTGTTTCATCTTGTGCTTGCCTCCCTTCGATTTGATACTCTTATCTTAACTATTTTTTTGACTTTCCATAACGAGCTTAAGAACCGTTTTCGAATCAGACTTAAGACCTATTCCGGGTCAGCCCTACATTAAGATGCATATAAAGTTAAACAAAGCAGGTTGGAAGTAAGTATATACGCTTCATAAAGAAAAGAGGATGCCTTATATAAGACATCCTCTTTTCTTTATGCTGTTTTATGATATTGCTTTTTTTCCGCTACCTTTGAAAATCTTGGAAAACCTATTAAGATAGAAATGATACCACAAACTCCAACTAAGATTGGATAAAACGCATATGGCAACAATTCAACCGGTGACAATGCCGCAAATCCTGCCGCCGTTAACATTTGAGCACCATATGGAACTAATCCTTGTACACAACATGAGAAAAGATCCAATACACTCGCTGATTTTCGTGGATCAATTTCATATTGATCGGCAATATTTTTTGCAAGCGGTCCTGTGAAAATAATAGAAATTGTGTTATTCGCTGTACACATATTCGTCATACTCACTAAACCGGCGATTCCAAACTCCGCGCCTCTTTTCGAACGAATATTACGTGTTAATATATCCATTAAATATTGAATACCACCATTATATTGAATGAGTTCAACCATTCCACCGATTAAAATTGCTAGTAATACTAACTCCATCATACCGCCAATGCCAGTCGTTACACTTTTAAAGAAACTCGCTAATGTATAACTTCCATCTATTAGGCCGATAATGCCAGATAATACAGTTCCACCTGTTAATACGATGAGCACATTCCATCCAAGCAACGCTGTAACAAGTACACCTGCGTATGGTAAAATTTTCACCCAATCAAACATATGAGCTTTAATTTCTGTATGATTCCCTAATGTAATAACTACTAATAGTACAATCGTTATAATTGCAGCTGGCAGTACAATTAAAAAGTTCGTTTTAAACTTATCTTTCATTTCTGTTCCTTGCGAACGAACAGCTGCAATTGTCGTGTCAGAAATAAATGATAGATTATCACCAAACATTGCCCCACCGACAACTGTTGCCATCGTTAACGCAATAGAAATATCTGTTTGCTGGCTAATCCCTACAGCAATTGGTGCTAACGCTGCAATAGTCCCCATCGAAGTTCCCATCGCTAGTGAAATAAAGGCCCCTATAACAAAAATCCCAGCAACGATAAACCCTTGCGGTAAAATAGATAGTGCTAAATTAACTGTAGAGTCAACTCCACCCATTCCTTTTGCTGTTTCAGAAAACGCACCAGCAAGTACAAAAATCAACACCATAATCATAATATCCGGATTACCAGCCCCTTTGGCAAACCGTTCAACTTTCACTGTAAAGCTTTCCTTACGATTCATCACTAACGCTGTTCCTACAGCTATTAAAATCGCAACAAGTATCGGCAATTTATAGAAATCACCTGTAATAATGCCAGAACCAATAAATAGCCCCAAAAATATTCCAAGCGGTAATAACGCCAAACCATTCCCTCTCGTTTGTTTCAAAATAACATCTCTCCCTATTTCTAAACCTTTTCTATTCAATAACAAAAGACCTCTTCCGAAAAGAAGAGGTCTTATAATTCTATAAGAAACACTCTCCTCATCTTTCAAGCACATGCTTGCTGGATTTGGCACAGCACTCCATCGTGAGTCCGCTGCCGAGGCATCGTAGGGCCAGTCCCTCCGCCTCTCTTTATAAGAAGGTTTCATATTTTATTTTTAATAATAATTTCTTTCCTAACTTTACTCGCTTACAAATCAAAAGTCAATTATTATTTGTATAAAAACAGTTGGTATTTTTTTGATATTTATACAAAAACACGAATAAATCAGCATAAAGAAAGGAAAATAGTCATTTTAATTTTTGAATTTCTTTTTCTAAAATTGCAATCCAAGGAAGCTTTTCTTTTTCAATTTCCTCCATAAGCCATTTGGCCGTATCCCACGCTACATTATGTTCTTCTTCAGAAATATCTCCAGCTATATACGCTTCTTCTAATTCATCTTCATCCAGTAAATATACCTCACCATTAGGTAATAACACTACATCCAAATATAAATCGTCGAAATAGGGCATACCTCGCCCATCTATTCTAAATTTTTTTGCCACATCAATATAATACTGCACTAAGTTCTTCTTTTCATCGAGCATAGCTGTAATCGCGAAGTTCTTATCATTTATAAAATACTGCACCCATGTGTATCCATCATTTACAATGCAAAGTTCTTGATTATTATATTGCTTGTAACTAGGCTCTGTCACTTTGGGCGTATGCAGTATCCCTAACATTCCTTGCTCTATGATCTTCACTTCATATGTTTTCTCTATTAGCCGTTCCCAGGACGAACCATCTCCGTATTTCCGTTTCATTATTCTCTCTCCTTTACTATACAGAAAAGCCCCCACATCTTATGTGAGGGCTTTTACGACAATTATTACGCTGCTTGTTTCTCTGAAATCTCTTTTAAATAGGCTTGTCCTTTTGCATCGTCATATTGACCTTCCCACTTAGACATAACAACAGCTGCTAAAGAGTTACCTACAACGTTAACTGCTGTACGAGCCATATCTAAAATACGGTCAATACCTGCGATAAATGCTAAACCTTCTGCTGGAATACCTACTGTACCAAGTGTCGCTAATAGTACAACGAATGATACTCCTGGTACACCGGCAATCCCTTTAGATGTAACCATTAATACAAGTAATAATGTAATTTGTTGTGTAATGGATAAATCAATACCGTACATTTGCGCTAAGAAAATTGCCGCAATCGCTTGGTATAGCGTCGATCCATCTAAGTTAAACGAGTAACCAGTTGGAATAACGAAAGATGTAATTGCTTTCGGACAACCGAATTTCTCCATTTTCTCCATCAGTTTCGGTAAAACCGTTTCTGAGCTCGCAGTAGAATACGCTAAAATCAGCTCATCTTTTAAAATTTTGAAGAATTGGAAAATATTAATCCTGAATAATTTTGCCGTAAGTCCTAATACAACTACGACGAAGAAAATCATGGATCCATAAACGACGATTACTAATTTCCCTAACGGAATTAATGAAGCTAAACCAAATGTAGAAACTGTAACACCGATTAATGCGAATACACCAAATGGTGCGAACTTCATAACTTGGTTTGTTACGTAAAACATTGCATCTGCTACGCCTTGGAAAAATTGAAGAACCGGTCGTCCTCTTTCACCAACCGCCGCAACTCCTAAACCAAATAGTACAGAGAAGAAAATAATGGCAAGCATATCGCCATCAACCAATGATTTCATAATATTCGTCGGAACGATATTTACAAATGTATCTGCAAACGAATGACTTTGCACTTGAGCTGTCGTTTCTGCATATTTAGAAATATCAGTCTTTGTTAATTGATCCATATTCACGCCTTTTCCTGGTTGAAAAATATTCGCTACCAGTAGGCCAACAACAATCGCAATCGTTGTAATAATTTCGAAGTAAATAATTGTCTTTCCGCCTAATCGACCTAGCTTTTTAACATCACCAACTCCTGCAACCCCAACAATGATGCTCGCTACGACGATTGGTACAACAATCATTTTAATTAATCGGATGAAAATATCACCAATTGGTTTTAAGTATCCTACCACTGTGCTATCGCCATAAAAAATTGCCCCAACTGCAATACCAAGCGCAAGACCTATTAAAATTTGCCATGCAAGTCCTATCCTTTTCATACTTGCTGCAACCCCCTTCTTAGATGCATTAACTCTCCCCTTCTCTCGTTCTATGAAACTAAGAAATTAAGAGTATTACATATTATTCGACAATTCACTACATTTTGTCCCTGTTAAAAATCATAAATCAAAAAATGAAATCTGACAACAAAATAAATTTGTGTGAATACAAATAATTTTCTTGACAAAAATAAAACTCATGTCAGAAAACCTAACATGAGAACGATTCCTCACTATTCACTTATAGATTTTAAAACAAAGCTTTATTGTGTAAAATGAAATCATTTTTATTCATTTTACGTGCTGCTAAAATTAAAAAATTCGATTCTTAATACCAATTTCAACTTTACAATTAGACGACAAACTCTCCTAAAATATTCTTAATTCCGACAATACTTAGCAATTTTATAAAATTTTCTTTACAGTATGATTACAACAATAGACACCCTGCTTCTTCTTATGATATATACATTCATAGGGAAAGGAGCTAGACAACAATGAAAAAATTTGCAACTTTCAGCGTTTTAGCAGCAGGAACTATTTTTGTTTCTCCGTTACTTTCACCAGTACACGCGGAAACAAATCAAGATAAATTATCTACAATTGAATCAGAATTAGAAGGACAACAAAGCGACTTACAAAATAAATCAGCAGAGAAAGAACAAATTGAAAAAGAAATACAAGAATTACAAAAAAAGATTGATGAACTAACTATTTCTATTAATAAAAATGAAGCTGATTTAAATGATACAAAGAAAGAAATTAGCAAGACTCAACAAGTCATTGCCGAGAAAAAGAAACATATTGAGCAATTACAAACAAACATAGATACACGTCAAGATGTCATTAAACAACGACTGCAATCTATGCAAGAAAAACCTCGCACAAATATCATTACGGAAGTGTTAACAAATTCAAATAACATCGCAGATCTTGTTGACAATATATATTCCGTAAGTTTGATTTTAAATAATGATACCGATATTGTAAAAAAACAAACAAGTGATCAAGAGGCTGTAACAGCAGAAAAAGAGGCTGTTGAGAAAAAGGAACAGCAATTAGAGGAATCCAAACAAAAATTAGAACATAAGCAACAAGAATTGCAAGCGAATCAACAGCAGCAACAAGCGCTCATTAACGATTTACATACGAAAGTATCCAAAGTAGATTCTGAGATTGAGGGATTAGAAGAATCCAAAAGCATTTTAGAAAATCAACGACAAGCGGTTCAAAAAGCAATTGAAGAAGAAAAACGAGCGGAAGAAGCTCGTAAAGCTGAAGAAGCACGTAAGGCAGAGGACGCAAAAAAACAATCTGCACCAACACCGCAAGATACGAACAAAGGTGGATTTATTAAGCCAGCCGCTGGTTCAAAAACTTCTGGATTCGGCGCTCGTTCCCTAGATAATCATAAAGGCATTGATATCGCAGCCGCTGGAACAGTTCCAATTATCGCCGCTGCAGACGGTGTTGTTATTCGTTCCGAATTATCATCCAGTTATGGAAATGTCGTTTACTTATCACATCGTATAAACGGAAAAACTTATACAACAGTATATGCACATATGAGCAGCCGTTCTGTATCTAATGGACAAACTGTAAAACAAGGTCAACAATTAGGATTTATGGGAAACACCGGTCAATCTTTCGGACAACATTTACATTTTGAACTTCATATTGGCGAATGGAACGTGGGTAAAACAAATGCAGTTGATCCTTCTAGTTATATCGGATTATAAAGTGAAACTTTAATCATTGTTTTTTCCTCCGCATGTGGAAATTTTGAGGCATGGGTTTTACTGGCGGATAAATAGAAGACTCGGTACATACCGAGTCTTCTATTTATCCCGAAAGCAATGGTTTTGTCCCCCAAATTTTTTTAACACTTTGTAGGCATTTTACATAAACTAAAACAAAATGCCTATTCATCTAGGGGGGATACACATGAATACAGAACAACAAGCAGAACTACAAGAAGCCCAAGAAACATATGTTGGCCGATTATTTACGCTTGGTAGTGCGATCCTATTTTTAATTGGTTCCGTTATATCAATTGCTACAGCTTATAAAACATATACTCGTTTATTAAAAACATCTACATCACAATAAATTGAAACTTTAATCAGCGAGAGTATTACTGTCCGTGAATAGCGGGATAAAATAAAAAAGGCAGGGGAATCTCCCCTCGCCTTTTTATTTTGCAAACATCTTAAATATACCAATTGCATTTAAAAATACGATTACTACTGTAATTGGAATTATATAACGTAGTAAGAAAAACCAAATGTTAAATAATGTTTTTCCCTTTGTTTCTGTAACTTCTAATTCTTTCATTAGTAAATCTTTACTCATTTTATTCGGTACAAACAATGAAATTGCTAGTACCCCTAACGGCAGCAATACATTACTTACCGTAAAGTCCACTAAGTCAAAAAATGTTTTTCCGAAAACTTTTACATCACTCATAATTCCAAATGATAGTGCAGATGGAATTCCAACCGCAAAAATTAGTAATCCAATAACAAATGATGCCGAAGGACGTTTTTTCTCATTATCTTTCGCTACAGATGCAACAACAATTTCAAGCATCGAGATTGCAGAAGTTAAGGTTGCAAAGAAGAATAAAATTAAAAACATAATAAAGAAAAATTGTCCGAATGGTATTTTCGCAAATACAGCTGGAAGAATAATGAACAATAAACCTGGTCCTTCTGTCGGTTTAACCCCTAATGCGAAAATCGCCGGGAAAATTGCTAGTCCCGCAAGCACTGTAATAAAAATCGTTAAGCTTACAATTGATGTTGCTGATTTCGCTAAATGCTCCTCTTTCTTTAAGTATGAGCTGTATGTTACCATTACCGAAGCACCTACTGTTAGTGAAAAGAAAGATTGTCCCATCGCATATAAAATCGTATCGGCTGTTAGCTTTGAAAAATCCGGTTTTAAGAAAAACTCTACACCAGCCCATGCACCATCAAGTGTAAGAGCACGAATAATAATAGCAATAAACAAAATAAATAATAGCGGCATCATATACTTACTTGCCTTTTCGATTCCTTTTTCTACACCTTTACTTACAACAAAAATAGTACAAAGCATAAAGATTAACTGAGCACCTACTGCGCTAGCAGGATTCGAAATTGTTTGTTCAAACAATTTTCCATATTCAACTGCCCCACTCCAAAAGCTTCCTGTCACACTATAATATAAATATAATAAAATCCATCCACCTACGACGCTATAAAAGGATAATACACTAAAACAAGTGACAACACCCATACGACCAATCCATGGATATAATTTACTATTTGGTACTAACAATTTATATGCAGTAACCGCTTCTTTTTGTGTACTACGACCAATAACAAACTCTGCTAAAAGAAGAGGCATACCAATAAATAAAGTTAATAATAAGAAAACTAGAAAAAACGCTCCCCCTCCGCCATTACCTGCAACGTACGGAAACTTCCATATCGCTCCAAGTCCTACTGCGGCTCCGGCTGCTGCGAGTACAAAACCTATTTTCGATGTCCATTGCTGTGTTTCTTTCATTGTAAATTCTCCTTTTCTGAATATTTCCACTTTTCTTAATTATACACTTTCATTTCATACTCGCACACCTCCTTTAGAAAATAAAAAAGCCCCCTACACGCTACTATGCATGTAGAGGACGATATATGTAATAATACCGTGGTACCACCTCGATTGGATTAAACAATCCCACTTGTTCAGGTACAGGAAAAATTCCGATACCCTATCCTTGTAACGGCGGAACCCGGGGTGCCTACTAAATAGTTCAGCATACCTCTCGCAAGCCCATTCTGTATATTTTATCGTACCAGGCTCACACCTTATCCCAGCTCTCTGAACGCATCAAATATACGTACTCTTCTTGCTCATCGATTTCATCTATTGAAGTTACTTGTGATTATAGAGTAGATTGCTATATTTGTAAAGAGGAATTTAATTTGTCCGGCTATATAAAAGGATCTGACCGCTTCTACGCATGGTCGGATGCTCTCTTCCACTTAAAAAGAAAGGTTTATCTCAGTTTTTTAATTTATATTTTAAGCAATACGTGTATTCTATTCTACACATACTCTTTCAGCTAACTCTTGTAAAAACCTTCCTCTTTTCTGCTGGTTTTGAATATACTCAAGCTTCAACACTTCTTGCAATAAAATATTCTGTTGTCTTTTTTCTAGTCTTAATTGTTTCACCTTCATCCTTACTTCATATAAGAAATCAAGATAGTCTTCATATGTCTCATCATATTTCATCGCAATATCATCCCGAATTTTTTTCGCAAGTTTTGGACTTGCACCTTCAGTAGAAACGGCAACATTGAGCTTTCCTCTATGCATAGTTGCTGGAAAATGAACATTTCCACTTTCAGGATTAGTAATCACATTCACAAGCTGGTTTAATGATGCATCTTGTGCAATATGCTCATTTAATATTGCATTACTTGTAGCTGCTACTACTAAAAATGCATCTTCTAGATCACTTTTTTCATAGTCTTTTTGAAACCAGCGAATTTTCTTTGATTCTACAAGCTTCATTAAACTCTTATCTAAACCACGACTCACTACTACTATATTCGCTCCTTCTTTTAGTAAAGGCGCGATTTTATATGATGCCACTCGGCCACCACCAATGACAACAACTCGTTTATTTCTAATTCGAACTGTAAGTGGGTACACCACGCACATCTCCCCTTAAAATTTCTTCCGTTTTCTGAATCAACATTTCTTGAAATACATGATTTTTCCCCAAATAAGGACATACATGTATACTCGAATAACTATAATTGCGAATCTCTCGTTCAATATGTTTCATTAACAATCCTGTAAATAGTAGGTAAGGAAGAACAACGATGTTCTCATTAGCTCGGTTTACAACTACTTTTAACTTTTCCTCAAATCGCGGCTCCGCTGCAGCTAAATAACATACTTCTACCTTTCCAACTTTCTCTTCTTGTTCAAACAAAGAAACAATATGCTTAATATCTTGTAACGTCTCAGGATCACTACTCCCCCTTGCAACAAGCAATAGGGTCACTTCATTTTCATACTCTTTAATGCCACTTCCCTTATACGCAGCCGATACGAGTGATTCCGAAACACCAAACGGATTCCCGTAAGTCATTACAATGTGAGGATATTTATTTTTCATTTTTTTTAACTCATTTGGGATATCTTCTTTCACATGCCCTGCTGCTAATAAAAAGACCGGAACAACAACAATTTCTGTTGCGCCTCTTCTTACGCAAGCAGCAAAGCCTTCTGAAATAAAAGGCTTTGCTAACTCTAAAAAACACAGCTCTTGAATAGGAGCTGATACACGATTCATACAAGAAGAAACCAAGTCTATCGCTTCCTCTTTCGCCTCTCGCAACCTACTTCCATGGCATATATATAACACAGCTTTCATTTTATAACACTCCGCTTACTGGATACGTAATGTCAGCCTGACGTTCAAACCAATGAATTTTTTCACGCAAACGAACAACTTCTCCAATCACAATCATACTCGGATTTTGAATCCGCTCTTTTCCAGCAATCGTTACAATTGTTCCTAACGTTCCTGTAATGGTTCGCTGAGATGATGTAGTTCCCCACTCCACAATAGCAACTGGCGTATCTTCTCCTTTTCCATGTTTCAAAAGCTGTCCACATATATAAGGAAGATTGCTTACTCCCATATAAACAGCAATCGTGTCAACACCTTTCGCTAAGTTTTCCCACTTCACTTCTTCTTCAGCCCCCTCTTTCCGATGCCCTGTCACAACAGCGAAACTTGCGCTCGCGTCCCGATGTGTAACAGGAATACCAGCATATGCTGAAGCAGCAATCCCAGCTGTAATACCAGGTACAATTTCAAACGGAATACCATGCTTTGCTAACGCTTCCGCTTCTTCACCACCTCTTCCGAATACAAATGGATCTCCACCTTTTAAACGGGTTACAATTTTTCCTTTTTTCGCATATTTAACAAGAAAAGCATGAATCGTTTCTTGTTTCATGGTGTGATAGTTTGGTAGCTTCCCACAATATATTAAGTCTGCATCTGGCTTTGCATAAGAAAGTAATTCCTTATTTACAAGACGATCATATAAAATGACATCCGCTCGTTCGATACACTTTACCCCTTTTACAGAAATTAACTCTGGATCTCCCGGCCCCGCACCAACGATATATACTTTTCCCATCATCTCTCCTCATTTCTACTATAAGGTGAAACTTCCATCCCTATTACGAATAGAAGTTACTATATAAATCCATTTTGATTTTCCAACATATAAATCACTGCTATAAAGAACAAAAGGTGACCCGCACTCGTTTTCTCTCTTTGTTTTCACTCGACATGAGGCAAGAGGAGGAGCTGACCGCTGCTATGCATGGTCGAATGCTCTCTCCCACCTAAAAAGAAAGGTTTGATATCGGTTTTTCAATTTGTATTACACTGTCTCCTGCTCACGAATGACAAATGCTGCACCTTTTCGAATCTTCTTTTTTTCATATAGAGAGATTTCCTTCACTTCTGGAAGCGGTAAAAAATACTTCTCTAATTCTACTTCCACAAGTTTAAACGCCTGTTCTTCACTTTGCGCAACAACCACTACAGGAACAACACCATTTGCCAATACTGCTTCAAAACGATACAAATCCATATTGCTCCCTCCTAAGATGCAATCACTTCTTCTAAAATATGGTTTAAGGCCCCTTGTAAATCTTCTATACCAACGCGTCCTACAAACTCATAAAATGTTTCAGCTGGCAGTTTATGTTCTTTAAAATATGTTAAAAACGATACAAGAACATTGGGAAGGTCTTCTCCATCAATCTTTCCTTTTAATTTTTGGTTATAGACACCACCATCTAATAACGTACCACCTACATAAATTTCAAATGCTTCAACAATTCCTTTTTCTTTCGTTTTCAATTTCACCCCTTGCAAACCAATGTCCGCAATTTGTCTTTGTCCACATGAATTTGGACATCCTACCATATGAATACGAACCGGAACATCTAAAGCAAGCTGTGTATCTAAATAATCTGCAATATTACGTAGTCTTTCTTTCGTTTCTACTAATGCAAGGTTACAATACTCAATACCTGTGCATGATACCGCATATCCGATGAAAGATTTTGGACTTGCAGAAATAGATTCAAATAAAGGTTCTTTTAACAGTCCTTCTATATTACCTTTCGGAACATTCGGAATAATGAGGTTTTGTGAGTTGCATGTACGAATTTCACCATTTCCGTACTGTTTCGCAATTCTAGCAATTTCAAAGAACTCCTCAGAGTGTAAGCGACCAACCGGTACGTTAAAACCAACGTATGATAAATCCCCTTGTTTTTGCTTATGAACACCGTAGAAATATCCCGCATTCCATCCTTTTAAAGCATCCTTCCCCTTATCATGTAAATGTCCTGTATATTCTAATAATTTTTCTTTGAATTTTTCCGGTCCCCAATCCGCAACTAAGAATTTCAAACGTGCCAAATGTCGTTTTTCACGATATCCAAAATCACGGAAAACAGTAGCAATTGCAATCGCAACTGTTTTCACTTGCCCAGGAAGTATGAATAAATCTAGTTCTTGTGCTAAATACGGACGGGCAGATAACCCCCCGCCTACTCGTAAATGAAATCCCTCCACCGTTTTTCCATCAATCTCTTTTGTAGCCGGAATGAAGGCAGCACAGTTAATTTCAGCATTTGCTGCATTATATACGTTTGTGCTGATCGACATTTTAAACTTTCGAGGTAAGTTTGAAAATTCTTCATTATGTTGAAAGAAATCATATACCTCTTTTACAATTGGCGCTGTATCAAATAGTTCATCACCATCAATACCAGCAAGGGGGTTCCCAATAATATTTCTTGTAATATCACCACAAGCTCCCGCTGATGATAATCCTACTTTTTCTAAGCGGTTAAAAATATCTGGTATTTGACCAATTTCAAGCCAATGGAATTGAATCGCCTGTCTTGTAGTAATATCAAGAACATCACGACCATAATCTTCCGCAATTGAAGCCAATACCTCCACTTGTTCATTCGTTAAAATACCAGAAGGAATATTAACGCGCATCATAAAATACCCTGCCTCTTTTGGACGTTGTAAATATAACCCCGCCCACTTAAATGAATCCCACTCTTCTTTCGGAATAGAATCAAATCCATTTTCAGCATAATACGGAATAGCTTTAAAGATTTCTAAGCCATCTTTTTCTAATTTCTTTTTCTCTGTAGCATTTAACTTTTCATTGTTTGCCCACACTTTGTCATAACTCATTTTTATTCCCCCTATATAAAGCTACGCTCTTGTAAGTAACCGATGATTTGTTCTGCACATTGTTCAATCGAATAAAGATGCGTTTCTACAACCACTTCTGCTCCAAACGGCTCTTCATATGGCGAATCAATGCCGGTAAATTGCTTAATATCGCCTTGCCTCGCTTTTTTATAGAGCCCTTTCGGATCACGTTTCTCACATTCTTCTATTGGACACTTTACAAACACTTCGAGAAATTCGTCCTTTTCAAGAATATCCCTTACTTGCTGGCGATCCACTCGAAATGGAGAAATAAATGCTGTTAATACAATTGTCCCTTGATCTACAAATAACTTCGCCACTTCACCAATACGACGAATATTTTCTGTCCGATCACTTTCGGAAAATCCTAAATCTTTATTTAAACCATGACGAATATTATCGCCATCGAGTACATAATTACCAATATTTTTTTCAAATAATTTTCGGGCAACCGCATTTGCTACTGTTGATTTTCCAGAAGCTGATAAGCCTGTGAACCAAAGGACAAAACTGTGGTGACCACTTTTCTTTCGTCTTTCCTCTTTTAAAACAGATGCTGTATGCCAAGTGATATTTGTTTCCATCCTACTCTCTCCTTATTTTGTAACGACTTCTTTTTGTAAACCACGAATTAATATTTCTATAACTTCTTTACGGCTAAATTCACTTGGTGGAATTTCTCCATTTCGCAACATTTCTCTTACTTTCGTCCCTGATAAAATAACATGTTCTTCTTTACTGTGCGGACATGTTTTTGTAGAGGCCATCGCCTCACATTTTGTACAGTAAAAACTATGTTCAAAGAAGAGTGGTGCAATCCCTAACTCTTCTACTGTAAAATTCGTAAAAATCTCTTGCGCTTCGTACGTACCGTAATAATTTCCTACCCCAGCATGATCACGTCCCACAATGAAGTGTGTACAACCAAAGTTTTTTCTAACCAGTGCGTGAAATATCGCTTCACGTGGTCCCGCATAGCGCATTGCTGCTGGAAAAACACTTAAAAAGACACGGTCACTCGGATAATAATTTTTCAAAAGCACTTCATAACTTTCCATACGTACATCAGCTGGAATATCATCTGATTTCGTTTCACCAACGAGCGGATTTAAAAATAAGCCATCTACAATTTCCAGTGCAGACTTTTGAATATATTCATGTGCACGATGAACAGGATTTCTCGTTTGAAAACCTACCACTGTTTTCCAGCCACGTTTTGCAAACTCTGCACGTGTTTCACTTGGATCTAAATGATAAGAAGCAAACTTATCATTTTCACAACGCTTCACAAGCGTAATTGTTCCTCCAACATAAACATTTGGTCGATCATATAACTTTTTCACACCTGGATGGGTAGTATCAGTCGTTTTATAAACAAGCAATGCTTCCTTGTCTTTATCCGGTGTAAAAATATCTTCTATTTGAATCACACCATATGTGGTCCTTTCTTTGACAAGACGAACCTCTTCACCAATTTTTAATTGCTTCGCCTTCTCTTCTGTTATTGGTAGTGTAATAGGTATACTCCATACATCACCACTTACTAAACGCATGTTTTCTATAACAGATTGATAATCTTTCTTCCCTAAAAATCCAGTAAGCGGGCTATAACCACCTATTGCAATAAGCTCTAAATCACTTAAAGCAATTTTGTCCAATTCAATTTCTTTTGTAATCCCCTTTATTTCATATGTTTCATCAATACGATTTACTAATATTTTGGTTTTACTCATTCCCCTGTCCGCCTCTTTCACATATATTTAAAATCAACCATGTTCTTATTGATCATGAAGGCCACATTCCGTTTTCATCTTTCCAACCCATCGTCCATCCCTTGAATCTCGCCCCTCTCCCACAGGCAACGTACATTTTTCACACCCTATACTTGGGTAACCCATGTCGTGCAATGGATTATAAGGCAAATCATGCTTATATACATAACGCCACACTTCCTTCCACGTCCAATGAATAAGCGGACAAATTTTAATAGATTGGAAGCGGTGATCCTGATTTATAAACCTTGTATGTTTACGCGTTTCAGATTGTTCCCTTCTTAGCCCTGATATCCACGCTTTTCCATTCGATAAAGATTCTTCAAGTGATAAAATTTTCCTTAATTTACAACAAAGATTCGGATTATGTTCCCACAAACGATCCCCATGCTTTTTTGCTTGCTCCTCAAGCGTTAGCGAGGGTTGCTTTTCAATAATTTCAAGATCTGGAAACCTTTCGCGCACCCGCTTAATTAAATCGTATGTTTCTTGAAAATGAACGTTTGTATCTAAAAATACAACTTTTGCAGATGGATTTACTTGGTTTATAAGATGTAACAACACCATCCCCTCTACACCAAAGCTACATGCGTATACAATTTCGTTTTCATAATGTTTATAGGCCCACTCTAATACTTGTAACGCTCCTTTTGTTTCATCTTTCTCAAAAAAAGAAACGAAATCCTCTTTCCACGTTTCATACGTCAGCATGTTCTCCCCCCCTGTAACGCAAAAAGACGGTTTTAACCTAATAAAATAGATTAAAACCGCCTCTAGTTTTTCTAGTCAGCGCTTTTTACTTTAAGCGTACCTTTTCACTTTTTTCAAGCTGAATCACTTTTCCATCTTGCACAACAATTGTAATAGAACCATATTTCATATCCGCAAGCATCGTTTGAATTTTCTCAGCTACTTCGTCAAAATGTCCACGCACTCCCACGAACAGCCCCCCTTTTTATTCATAAAAAAAATCTTTTCCATTTCGAAAAGACTGTTCGGTAATATATTTACCTTATCTTTCAAAATGGATGCCATTTTGCTGGACTTAGCACCTTGCTTCTTATAAGCAGGTTGCTGAGCTTCGTAGGGCCAGTTCCCTCCGCTTCTCTTGATAAGCTTTGTATTTGTATTTTATCATAATTCTGATTTTTTCAATCCTAGTTTTCCGATATATTTTATATTTTTTAAAAGGGGTTGCTCTATTTGAACAACTCCTTTTATCATTACACAAGCTCTTTTATACGTATGCGATCGTTCCCAATTATATTTTCATATGTTTCACGTTCAACAACAATTTGTGATGCCCCGCCTTTTGCAAATACTACAGCCGGTCTGCGAATACGATTATAATTATTAGCCATAGAATATCCATATGCTCCTGTACAAGAGATCGCTAACAAATCTGCTGTAGCAACTTGCGGCAGTTCTATATCCCAAATAAGCATATCTCCACTCTCACAACACTTTCCAGCAATTGAAACAACTTCTTCAGCCTCTTCTTTCCCTCGATTTGCTAGCATCGCCTCATAACGAGCTCCATATAAAGCTGGTCTTAAATTATCTGTCATTCCCCCATCGACTGACACATATTTACGAATGCCAGGGATATCTTTTACAGCTCCTACTGTATAAATTGTTGTTCCTGCATCCCCAACAATACTACGACCTGGTTCAATCCATATTTCAGGAAGTGGATAATTATTTCTTGTAAATTGTTCTCTCACTGCATCTGTTACAGCATGCACATATGTTTCAAGGGTAAGTGGTGTATCAGCTTCCGTATAACGAATACCAAAACCTCCACCAACATTTAACACCGTTACAACATAACCAGTCTGCTCCCTTATCTCTTCTAAAAAATTATGCAATACTTCAACCGCTCGAACAAATCCTGCTGTTTCAAAAATTTGTGACCCAATATGTGAATGAATACCTAACACATTATAATTTGATTTCTCTAGCGCTATTCGAATCGCCTGCATTGCCTGACCAGCCGAAACTCCAAAACCAAATTTCGAATCATCTTGCCCTGTTGTAATATATTCATGTGTATGCGCCTCTACTCCAGGTGTAACTCGAATTAATATATTTACAATTTTTCCATACTGCTGTGCTAAGTCATGTAATATTTCCATTTCAAAGAAATTATCTACCACAAAGCAGCCAACATCTGCTTGCAGCGCCATGACAATCTCTTCTTCGGTCTTATTATTACCATGAAAATGAATGCGTGATGCAGGAAAACCAGCTTGCAAAGCAGTATACAATTCGCCCCCAGAAACAACATCTAAAGACATATTTTCTTCACGAGCTACTCGGCACATCTCCATGCACAAGAACGCTTTACTTGCATACGCTACTTGGTAAGAGAATCCACTTTCCTGGAAAGCACGATGAAACGCGCGGCATTTTTCCCGAATAGAAGCCTCATCGTATACATAAAGTGGGGTCCCATACTGTTTAGCTAGCTGCGTTGTATCGCATCCTCCAATTTCTAAGTGTCCTTGCTCATTGATTCGGCTTGTGCCGTGTAAATACATTTGAATTCCTCCCTTATTTCCTCTAAAACTCATAACCCCAATCTTCTTCTATTCATTGCAGCGCGTTTTTAGATAAAGTGAAACTTTAATCAGTGGGAGTTTCATCCCCAATGATTATTAGCCTTCACCAATCGGGCTTTAACGGGCAGTTGATCCTCCACCTAACTTCTTTGTTTTCTCAGAATGTTAAGATATGAGATCCTACTGCCCGTTAAAGCGGGGTAAACAAAAAACGCGCGGAACAATGTTCACACGCGTTTCTTATTAGGAATAATGTATCATGAAAAAATAAACGAGTTGTTATCTTCTCAAATAAGAAACCGCATCAACATCTCCAAATAGCTCTCCATAAAATAAAATCTTATGACAGTACTACATTTATTCAATGCAGTCCCAATATATGAATGACGTGGTCACTCTTATATTTCGGCAATAGTCCCTTTCAGTCTATGATCACAGATTCCACTAAATCTCCCATAGCTTACTCTTTCCTATCGCGGCCTCTACCTTTGAGAGTAGATGAGGTAAGTCTATTTAATTTTCAAACATCTTATATTGGTATTAACAATACCAAACGAATAAATTATTTGTCAAACAATTTTTCACATTGTTTTTTTACAATTTAATTTCGTATCATCTGGTAAGCGCTTTATATCTATTTTTTTCACAGTCCATTCTCCCTCATCATTATTAAACGTAATTCTTATTTTTTCGAATGGCGGAAGTACTTTCCCACCTATGGCTTCATATTTCGTCACTTCAATTACCGCTTGAAATAAATATGTACCACTATACATTTTTTTCAAACTAACAATCTTCGGGCATTCATACGGTTTTTGTTTCCCATAATGCTTCTCAATCGCTACATTTATTTGCGGAAACAAAACGGAATAAAGAGCATCTTCTAATAATGGCGCATCATATTGTGCAGCAAAAACTGTAGGGGTAGAAAAGAATAAAAAACCACTACATATGAAACAAAATAACTTTTTCATCATAACCTCCGTATCAAAATGCGATATGGTTATTGTCTCCGTTTTCTCTTTTTCTAACCAATTCTTATAAAAATTATCCACAATTCTGCTTTGTTTTCGTATAATAGTACATAAAGATATACGACTGTTCGTATATTTAAAGTGAAACTTCTATCATTAGAACTACAATCACTAGAACCGTCACTTACAGTAGGAGAGGAGTATGTTATGCTACAACATTTGTTTCCAAAATTACGATTTGCACTTGTTGCAGTCGTTTTATTATGGATAAAAACATATATAGTGTACAAGCTAGCCTTCGATATCAAAATTGATAGCTTCTTTGAAGAAATGATGCTTTTGTTTAATCCAATTGCTTCATTGCTTTTATTTTTTGGTCTAGCTTTATTAGCATCAAAGTATCGAAATCGAATTATTATTGGAATCAGCTTTTTGCTGTCATTTATTTTATTTGGAAACGCGATGTTCTACGGTTTTTATAATGACTTTGTCACATTCCCTGTTTTATTCCAAACAAATAACATGGCTGATTTAGGAACCAGTATTAAAGAACTATTTACGTACAAGACATTACTTCTATTTGCGGATGCAATTATTCTAATGTTTATTTTACGTAAGTTCCCGAAATTTTGTGATAATACGCCACTATCCCGCTCTGAAAAACAAAGCTTTTTTAGTGGTATAACAGCTCTGTTAGCATTGCAAGTTATTGTTTCTGTCGTTCATAAACCGCAGTTATTTTCACACTCTTTTGATCGTCAAACCGTTGTGAAAAATCTAGGTTTATACACATATCATCTATTTGACATTACACTTCAGTCTAAATCTTCTGCAGAGCGTGTATTTGCAAGTGGAGACGGTTTTTCTGAGATTAAAAACTACGTGAATTCAAAAGATAAACAAGCTGATAAAAGTTTATTTGGAGTTGCAAAAGGAAAAAATGTCATTTTAATTTCAATGGAATCCACACAAAATTTTGTTATCAACAAAAAAATAAATGGAAAAGAAATTACTCCATTTTTAAATCAATTTATAAAAGATAGTTATTACTTCGATAACTTTTATCATCAAACTGGACAAGGAAAAACATCCGATGCCGAATTTATTGTAGAAAATTCATTATATCCATTAGACCGTGGCTCTGTATTCTTTACACATGCAAACAATGAGTACACAGCAACTCCTGAGCAGTTAAAAAAATATGGATATTATTCCGCAGTCTTCCATTCGAATGATAAAACTTTCTGGAATCGTGATGTAATGTATCCAGCACTCGGATACGATCGTTATTTTAACCTAAATGATTATACAGGAACAGAACAAATGTCTGTTGGATGGGGACTAAAAGATAAAGAGTTCTTTGAACAATCGATCTCCAAGCTTAAATCTTTACCACAACCGTTTTATACAAAATTTATTACATTAACAAATCATTTCCCATTTCTTTTAAATCCAGACGATCAATATATTAATGAGTATAATTCTGAGAGTGGTGTACTAAATCGTTATTTCCCAACCGTTCGCTATACAGATGAATCTCTGAAACTATTTATCAATCGATTAAAAGATGAAGGGTTATACGATAACTCAGTTATTGTTATTTACGGAGATCATTACGGTATTTCTGAAAATCATAATGCTGCTATGGCACAATTTCTCGGTAAAGAATCCATAACTCCATTTGATTCGATGCAATTGCAACGTGTACCACTTATTATTCATGTACCTGGTCAAGAAGGAAAAGTTATTTCTAAAGTATCTGGACAAATCGATATAAAACCAACATTGCTCCATTTACTTGGTGTCAAAACAAACCAATCCATTGAGTTTGGTACCGATTTATTTGCAAAAAATGAGCATCCACTTATGATTATGCGTGATGGTAGTTTCGTAACAAACGATTATGTTTATACAAAAAATATGTGCTATAAAAAAAGCACAGGTGAATCTATTGATTTAGCAATTTGCCAGCCATATATTGAAAAATCAAAAACAGAATTAAGTTATTCTGATAAACTTATCTATGGCGATTTATTACGATTTGATCCTAACAATAAATACAAAACGGGAACAATGATAACTAAATTTGAATAACCCTAAAAGCAACCTTAAATGATAACAATTTAAGGTTGCTTATTTCTTAATTAAATTTTTACCCTTTCATAAACATGATGATCTTATCTAACAAAATCTCTCCCCCAACTCAAAGCTCAGTAGAATTGAACTCCCCCCCACCTTCACTTCGTTTAGAGGAGGGGGTCTTCTCGGTTAAAATGATAAAAAAGTTAGACAAGGGATAAACTACTCATGAAAGCCTGCCTTAATGAACCACATCACTGAATACGATTTCACTTGATGAAATCTTTCACAAAATGGGAATTTTTTCGTACGTGGAAAGAAATTTATGTTATGATAAAACAAGTAAACTTTCATACACTAATTAAGAATTTATTACAGAAAGCAAGGGATCAGATTTTGTATAGAGCAGCAATTCCAAACTTATTTACGCTCGGAAATTTATACAGTGGATTTTTATCAATCGGCTATGCATCTTTAGGGTATTATAAACCAGCTGCTATTTTAGTACTAATCGGGATGATGTTAGATAGTCTTGATGGTCGGGTTGCTCGTTTATTGCGTGTTGATTCACAAATGGGAAAAGAACTTGATTCACTCGCAGATGTTGTAACATTCGGTGCTGCGCCTGCAGTTTTAATGTACTACACTTCCTTTTCCAATTACGGAATTATCGGACTATACATAGCAGGCCTATTCCCTCTGTTCGGAGCATATCGCTTAGCAAGATTCAATGTAACGCCTTCCTCTACTTCTATGAAATATTTCACTGGCGTTCCTATTACTGCAGCAGGAGGACTTGTTGCCTTCTTAACATTGTTTTCACATACCATTCCAAAAATTGTCCTCATTACAGTATTTGTAACGTTTGCATTTTTAATGGTAAGCCGTATTCGCATCCCAAGTTTAAAAGATGTGCCAATTCCACGATACAGTATCATTGTTACACTATTTTTAATTGGCAGTATTTATACAATGTATAAAACAAGTTTTGGCAACATTTCAGTATTTCTATTCATTGCTATTCCACTTTATATTTTGTTTATGTTATCTCAATTTATTAGGCAAAGACCTTCTCATAAAAAACGAGCAAATAAAGAAAAATAGAAAGAACCCTTCCAGTTGGAAGGGTTCTTTCTATTTTGTAACAAATTCCTTTTGGTTTACAGGTGTTAATGGTTCTTCTCCTTCTAATACAGCTAAAATGTTACGCACTGCCATTTCAGCCATAGCGTCACGAGTTTCAAATGTTGCGTTTCCAACATGCGGAGTAAGGACAACATTTTTCAGTCCCTTTAATCTCTCTGTAATTTTCGGTTCAAACTCAAATACATCAAGAGCTGCCCCTTCAATTTCATTTGTCTCTAACGCATGAGCAAGCGCTAGTTCATTCATAATTGGACCACGTGCTGCATTTATAATATATGCAGTTTTCTTCATCATTTTAAATTGTTCTTCATTAATCATATGATGAAGACTTGGATTATACGCACAATTAATCGTAATAAAGTCTGCTGTTTGTAATAGTTCTTCTAATGTTACATATGTTGCTTCTATTTCACTTTCTGTCTCATACTTACGGTTTGGACCTGTATAAATCACATTCATTCCAAATGCTTTTGCACGTTTCGCAACTGCTTTTCCAATTTCACCAAGACCGATGATTCCAATTGTTTTCCCATATACTTCTCGGCCGAGGAAAAAGAGTGGTGCCCAGCCATTAAATCCCACTGTACGACATAGTGTATCTCCTTCTGGAATTCGTCTTGCAGCCGCTAAAAGAATAGCAAATGTTAACTCTGCTGTTGCTTCTGTTGAAACTTTCGGTGTATTTGTAACTACAACTCCTTTTTCTGCTGCATACTTGTAAGCAATATTATCGTAACCTGCACCATAGTTGGCAATAATTTTCAAATTTGATGCTGCATCAATCACTTCTTTTGTTACCTTTGTAGAAAGTAAACTTAACAGTGCATCTTTATCCTTAACTCGCTTTGCTAATTCTTCGGTACTGATTAACTCTTCTTTGTCATACATTTCTATTTCATGATTTTGTAATAACTGTAATCCGATTTCTGGAATATTTCCTGCTACTAATATTTTCGCCATTACTAAGCACCTCTTCTATTTAAAAATGAGAACTTCCTTACATTTTATTGTAAGAAATCTATGTCAAAAAAGCCAAGAAATTTGATTACAGTTTTGAAAATCGACACTTTTTCTCATAAGAAAAGGGGAGATGGATATCTCCCCTTTTACTTATTGTTCTTCACTAGATTGTTTTCCCAGCTTTGCATCAATCGTTCCCTCTGCTACCGTATCACTAATTTGTTCTTGTACTACAGAATCAACTTCCTCGTTTGTTTGGGAAGTATAACTTTGATTCGTCACTTTCATACTCTGTTTATTATTTTGTTTTACCATTTAAAACCCTCCTTTATCATTCTTTCTTATTTTGAGCAAAAAGAAAGGTTTTCATCACGAAATCATGTTTTACTTTGAAACAATTACCGATTCTTCTTCAAGCAGTTGCATCTTCCTCACCCGTTTTTCAAATGTAGCAACATGAGAAATACCATGATTACGTAATGTTTTCACATTTTCTTGGACATAATTTCCTAAATCATTTGGGTAATGAGCATCTGATGAAAGAGTAATTGGCACTTTATATTTTGCCAACACTTGTAAATAAAGTGGACTTGGACACATCTCTCGAACAGGATAACGATAATATAATCCAGCATTTACTTCCGTTGCTGTATTTGTTTCTATTAATGCCTTAGCAATTCTTTCGTAATGTGGAATCTGTACATTTTCATCTAATCGATAATTAAATACTTTTATATTATCAAGATGCGCTACAATATCAAACACTCTCGAACGAACGGCCTTTTCAACTGTTGTGAAAAATACATCATACAATGTATTTAGCTGATGGTTTTCGAAATATTCTTTCGTATCTGGGTTATCAAATCCCCATCCATCAATAAAATGCACAGAACCAATTACGTAATCCCAATCTCCTAATGCCAATAATTTTTGTAATTCATCTTCCCCACCCATAAAATAATCAGCTTCAATCCCTAGACGCAGTACTACTCCTCTTTTTCTCCAGCGCTCCTTTGCCTCTTGGATTGCTTTTGTAAAATCAGAAATCGATGCTACTCGTACTTGATCTAGCCATTCTTTCTGCAGACGACCGAGCTTTGACTCACTAATGTCTACATATTTCTCATAATATTCCTTCGCCTCATAAAAACGATATAAGTGATCAACAATACCAACTTCTTTTATTCCTTTTCGCAGTGCTTCTTCTAAATAGAAATCAATCCACTCTATTGTAAATGGACCCTCTTGTACTCTTTTTTGCAAGCGTTCTTGTGTTTTCATAAGCCATTCAATCGAATGCCGCTCTTCTTCTAACGGTTGATAATATTCTATTGATTGATTTATTCTCGCCAACCACCCTAGCGAATACGGCCCCTCTTCTAAATGAAGGTGATAATCCACTTTCATAGTTTCCCCCCCCTTATAACGTATCAATTTCTTTACGCTCTCCTGTTTTTGAGAGCTTTCCTTGTCTCTCTTTCACTTCTTCTAACACATCTTCTAATGGAATATTTTTTGCGGCTAGTAAAACAAAGCAGTGATAAATCACATCGACCATTTCTTTTATAAGTTCTTCTTTATCATCATTTTTTGCAGCGATTACCACTTCTGTACACTCTTCCCCTATTTTTTTTAAAATCTTATCTTCACCTTTTGTAAATAAATAATTTGTATATGATTCCGAAATTGGACTTTCTTTACGCTGCTCGATGGTTTCATATAAAGACTTCAGTACGTCTTCCATCCTCAGGTCCCCCTATATGATTTTATAATGAAAGCATGTTTTCTCTCCTGTATGACAAGCTGGTCCTACTTGCTTAACAATAATTACAATCGAATCTTGATCACAATCTAAATAAAGAGACTGAACATACTGCATGTGCCCAGACGTTTCTCCTTTGTTCCATAACGCTTGCCGCGAACGTGAATAAAACCATGTTTTCTTCGTTTCTAACGTTTTTTTATATGCTTCTTCATTCATATATGCTAGCATCAAAACTTCTTTTGTTTCTTCTTCTACCACAACAGCTGGCAACAATCCCTTGGAGAAATCAGGTGTCATATTCTCACCTCAATTTTCGCTTCTTGTAATTTTCGCTTCACCTCTTGCACTGTTGCCTCACCATAGTGAAAAATAGAGGCTGCTAATGCTGCATTTACCGATGTTTTTTGAAACACCTTTACAATATGCTCTGCGCTTCCACATCCTCCTGACGCAATAACTGGAATCGAAACAGCTTCTGAAATTGTTTCTGTTAAACGAATATCATAGCCATCCTTCGTCCCATCTGCATCCATACTCGTAAGTAAAATTTCACCAGCTCCTAACTGTTCTATCTGTTTTGCCCATTGTACAGCATCGATTCCCGTATCAATCCGTCCACCGTTTACATATACATTCCATTTATTTTCTTTTACTTCCCTTGCATCAATTGCGACCACAATACATTGAGAACCGAAATGTTCGGCACCTTCCTCAATTAAATTTGGATTTCGTACTGCCGCTGAGTTAAGTGAAATTTTGTCCGCGCCTGCTCTTAGCAAGGCATACATATCTTGAACAGTTGCAATCCCGCCACCTACTGTAAGCGGAATAAACACTTTCGACGCCGCTCTCTCTACAACATCTATAATTGTTTTTCTCCCCTCATGCGTCGCCGTAATATCTAAAAAAACAATTTCATCTGCACCTGCTTTATTATACAAAGCAGCTATTTCAACAGGATCACCAACATCTTGTAATCCTACAAAATTCACGCCCTTTACAACGCGGCCGCCTTTCACATCTAAACATGGAATAATTCGCTTCGTTAACATATCTTTGTCACCTGCAATGCCTCTTCTAAATCAATTGTTTTTTTATATAGCGCTTTTCCAATAATAACGCCATATACATTCATATCGTTTAACTTCTGTACATCTTGCAATGAGCATACGCCGCCCGATGCAACAATACGGATTGCCACCGCCTTCTGTAGTAATTGCAATTGCTCAAAGTTCGGACCCTCTAAC
This sequence comes from Bacillus cereus group sp. N21, assembly GCF_016483395.1. NCBI lineage: Bacteria > Bacillati > Bacillota > Bacilli > Caryophanales > Bacillaceae > Bacillus > Bacillus cereus group sp. N21. The sequence goes on along the minus strand of NZ_JAEHBX010000008.1, from coordinate 19,033 downwards.
GTACCGTCTTTTGCAATATCTGTAAAAATGATTGTTTGTACGCCGACACTTTCCATTTTCTTCGCAAGGTCGATATAAGAAATTCCAGACACATCTAACCAGCCTCTCGTTGCAACGTAACCGTTTTTCGCATCAATACCAACAATAATGTTTTCTCCATATAAACGAACTGCTTCTTCTAAAAAAGGACGATCATACAATGCTGCCGTTCCTAAAATGACTTTTTTCACTCCTACTGACAGTAACATTTCAACCGTTTCGAGAGAACGTATTCCTCCGCCTACTTGAACCGGAATTCGAACTGCTTTACATATATCCTCAATTACGGAAAGATTCATTGATTGACCTGCAACCGCTCCATCTAGATCAACAATGTGCAATGTTCTTGCTCCTAATTTTTCAAACAATAATGCTTGAGCAACTGGATCTTCATTCATAACTGTTTCTTTATTAAATTCTCCTTGATAAAGCCTAACACACCGTCCTTGTTTTAAATCGATAGCTGGGAAGATTTCCATGATTCTACCACTCCTTTAAAATTTCTTAACATTTGTATTCCGATATCACCGCTTTTTTCAGGGTGAAACTGTGCCCCAAATATATTTCCTTTCGCAACAATCCCTGGAATATCAATCTTATAGTCACTACTGCCACATACAATCTCACTTGGACAATCTGCATAGTAGGAATGAACGTAATACACAAATGAACCATCTTCTACTTCATTCCACAACTTAATTTCTCGTTTCTTCTTTAATTGATTCCAGCCCATATGCGGGATTTTATAAGGAACTTTCAGCTTTCGAATTAGTCCTGGCAACAAACCTAATCCTTTCGTTCTCTCTATTTCTTCACTTTCTTCAAATAAAAGCTGCATCCCTAAACAAATGCCAAGGAGTGGTTTTCCTTGCACTCCAATTTCTTGAATCACTGAAACAAGATCTTTTTCCTGCAAAGCGATCATCGCTTTTGGAAAAGCTCCAACTCCTGGTAAGATCACACCGTCACTTTGTAATATCCTCTCTTTATCATCTGTTACAATATGCTCAGCCCCAATACGTGTTAACGCTTGTTCAACACTGCGAATATTCCCCATTCCATAATCTACAATTGCAATCAATTACAACAGTCCTTTCGTAGAGTTTACACCAACAATTTTGTCATTTTTGTCTACCGCTTCGCGCAGTGCACGTCCAAACGCTTTAAATAATGCTTCAATTTTGTGGTGGGTATTACTGCCATATAAAATGTGAGCATGTAGTGTTATATTCGCCGCATGAGCAACCGCTCTGAAAAACTCTTCTGTCAGTTCTGTATCAAAATCTCCTAACTTAGGGTTTTTCAATTCACCTTGAAAGACAAGATAAGATCGTCCACTTATATCAATCGCTACAAAACCTAATGCTTCATCCATTGGTACATATGCTGCTCCATAGCGGTTAATACCTTCTTTATTTTGCAATGCTTCTTTCAAACAGTTTCCAAGCACAATCCCAACATCTTCAACAGTATGATGAGCGTCAACAAACACATCACCTTCTGCTTCAATTTGCAAACCAAATCTGCCATGCTTCGCAAACAAAGTTAGCATATGATCAAAGAATCCAACCCCTGTTTGAATTGAAACGTTTGTACTTTCATCTAAGTGTAAACTCAGTTTAATTTTTGTTTCTGTCGTTCCCCGTACTTGACTTGCCTCACGCATTATTTCTCCTCCTCAAATCGAATTTGAATTGCTCTCGCGTGCGCGTGTAATCCCTCTTTATCGGCGAGCGTTGTAATATGGTGTTGAACGTTTTGTAACGCTTCTTTTGTATATGATACAAAGCTCGATTTTTTCACAAAATCATCAACTGATAACGGCGAAAAGAAACGCGCTGTTCCGCTTGTTGGCAGTACATGATTCGGTCCTGCAAAATAGTCTCCAAGAGGCTCTGGGGCATACGGTCCAATAAAAATCGAACCCGCATGCTGAATATATGCCAAGGCATTCATCGGCTCATTTATATGCAACTCTAAATGCTCCGGTGCTATTTCATTCGACAATTGAAACGCGTGATTTAGCGAAGGAACAACGAGAATTGCTCCGTTTCTTTCTATCGACTCACGAGCTATTTCACTTCTTGGTAATACTCGAAGTTGCTGCTTTATTTCTCTTTCTATCTCTTTAGCAAGTTCTACACAAGTTGTAATACAAATCGCTGTTGCCCTCACATCATGCTCAGCTTGAGATAATAAGTCTGCTGCGATAAAAGACGCATTTCCAGTTTTGTCAGCAATTACAACGATTTCAGATGGTCCAGCAATCATATCGATATGAACAGCTCCAAATACCTCACGTTTTGCAAAAGCCACATATATATTCCCTGGACCGACAATTTTATCGACTTTCGGAATCGATTCCGTCCCATATGCTAATGCCGCTATAGCTTGTGCACCACCTACGGTATAAATTTCATCTACACCGGCAATTTCAGCAGCTGCTAAAATATGTGGATCTATTCCCTCTTTCCCTGGTGGTGTTACCATTACAACTTTCTGAACACCGGCAATTTTAGCAGGTAATACATTCATGAGTACCGATGACGGATAAGATGCAGTTCCTCCTGGTACATATACACCAACTGTTTGCAATGGTCTAATCAGTTGCCCACGAATCACACCTTCGTTTTCACAATCTAAAAAGGATTGCCTTTTTTGTTTTTCATGGTATGAGATGATGTTTTTCTTTGCGCATTGCAATGCTTCTAGAAATGAAGATTCTACATATTCACTCGCTTTTTCAATTTCTTCTTTTGCAACACGTAACTTTTGTAATTCAATTCCATCAAAAGTTTTTGTATAAGAAAATAGCGCCTCATCTTTCCTTTCTCTCACCCGCTCAACAATTTCTCTTACGCGTATCTGTACAGTTTCTTCTATTATATTAGCCTGTTCTCTTAACTGTTTTATTCTCTTCAGCGCTTCCGTGTAGTTTTCAGATATTACCTCCACCCAGAGTCCCTCCTTTATTTATCTGCAGTGATTACACACTCCATATTATTGATAATATCGAATATTTCGTCTTTTTTTGTTTTTAAAGCAGCTTTATTTACAATCATGCGAGCTGATATTGAATACATTTCTTCAAATACAATCAATCCATTTTCTTGTAATGTTTTTCCCGTCTCTACAATATCAACAATCGCATCTGCTAATCCAAGAAGTGGAGCGATTTCTACCGAACCTTCTATTTTAATAATTTCTACATCTTCTCCCTTATCACGAAAATAAGTGGAAGTAATATGCGGATATTTTGTAGCAATTCTCTTTTTCCGATAGCCATTCGGATTATATGTTGGGATAGAAGCGACACAAAACTTACAACATCCTACTTCTAAATCCACCATTTCATATATATCTTTCTCATATTCCATTAAAATATCTTTTCCAACAATACCAATGTCTGCAACACCATGTTCCACATAAGTTGCAACATCTACTGCTTTCACTAGAATGAATGAAACATTCCTACTAGCGCTTTGGAATACAAGCTTTCTTCCTTTATCCATCAGTTCCGAACAATCAATCCCAATCTTTTCAAACAGTGGAATGACATGTTTCTCAAGCCTCCCCTTTGTTAACGCAATTTGAATGTTACGCATGAAGTTTCCCCTTCTTTCTGTATCACCCATTTTTCTTTCCACACATATTCCACTAATGCTTTTCCAGTCGCTTCGATCACTTTTATAATCCCTTTCTTCTTCGCAAACTGAAATGTATCTTGCAAATTCTCAAACATAGATAATTCCACTTTCCACCCATCTTTCTGAAGTAAACCACATAGTCTTTCTGCTTCTGCTATCCTATCCAAAGAATAATGAATGATCATATCTAATTTTTTTCGTTTGAATTGTTTTTGCTGTTCTTGTAATGTCCGGACAATTTGATTTACTTGTACAGCCAAGCCGACTGCTGACATCGGTTCTCCAAAATTACCAAGCAATTCATCATATCTTCCGCCACTAACAATTTCTCCCCCAACATCATATATATAACCTCTAAAAATAACTCCTGTATAATAATGCAAATGTTGAATCATCCCAAGATCAATTGATATATACGAACCATATCCTAATTTTTCAATCGTTTTATAGATTTCTTTTACCCGCGCGATTGCTTGCTTCATCTCATAGTTTGAAGCAAGCTTTTCCGCTTCTTCAATTACTTCGAGTTTTCCGAATAATCTTGGTAATTTTTCAAGTAACTGTACAGTTTCATCACGTCGATCTAAATTCTTTTCTTGTAAAAAACGGAATAACTCTGCATAATTTTTACTTTCAATATACGTACGTAAGAGCGACTCCTCTTCTTCTCCAAATGACAGCTTTTTAACAATACATTTGTATAACTGAACTTGCCCTAATTCTATTGTAAAAGCCTGAATCCCTACAGCCTGAAGAGCATGAATTGCACTTACGATACATTCAATTTCAGCACGTATATTATCAATCCCGATTATTTCAATACCTGTTTGAATGATTTCATTGTATTTTCCAGATAGTGATTCATTCGCTCGAAACACGTTCCCGCTGTATGTTAATTTTACAGGCGCTTCCTCACCGTGGGTTCCTATTACTCTTGCAAGTGGAATTGTCATATCAGGCCTTAACACGATAATGCGTCCCTGTTGGTCAAAAAACTTATACATTTTCTCTTCATCTATCGGCCGATTCCGAAAAGAAAAGACATCATAAAATTCAATCGTAGGCGTTCGTATTTCCTCATAGCCTCTTTCTAAAAAAGTACGTCGTAATTTTTGTTCAACTTCTTCTATTAATGTACACTCTTCAAATACATAATCTCTTGTTCCATCTGGATTTGCTCGTTTCCATTTTGTCATACTGCTTTACACTCCTTTCAATTCTGTTCACCAAACTTTCCCCTTCTAGTGTATGCACACTAGAACAATCACGAACAAAATAAAAAGAGCCTTGTAGAAAAAATACCTACAAGGCCCCTTCATAGGGTGTAGGTACAACGGGAATAACCCTTGTACCTACACGTTGTTCACGCTAGGTTCAAGGGTTTATGTATGATGATGTAGTTGTGTAAGCATATTGATAGATTGTAATGTAAACATTATCCTTACTCCCTTTCTCCTCTTATTTTCACATAGTATATAACACAGAATTCAGAATGTAAACAAAATCCAAACCTTTTTTTGTTTTTTATTACAGCTCACTAAACAAATTAGCGAGCTGTTTCTCGTTCATATTCTTCAATGTTTTGTTCATATTGAAGCGTGATTCCGATTTCATCTAAACCACTTAATAGCTTTTCTTTCCACATCTTTTCGATTGTAAAATGAAAACGATGTAGCGGAGTTGTAATCACTTCATTCTCTAAATCAACTTCTATCACATCTCTTGGATCCACAGCTGCTAGCTTTTCACGCATTTCCTTTTCCATAATGATAGGAAGCATACCATTTTTCGTACAATTCATATAAAAAATGTCTGCAAATCCCCCCGCGATAATAACACGAAATCCATAGTCAGCAAGTGCCCATGGCGCATGCTCTCTTGATGAACCACAGCCGAAATTTTCACCTGTAATTAATATGCTTGCTCCTTTTCGCTCAAGTGCATTTAGTGGGAAATCTGGATTCTCTTTCCTGTCGTCCTCATAACGCCATTCATCAAATAAAAATTTCCCAAAACCAGTTCGTTCAATCCTCTTTAAATACTGTTTTGGAATGATTTGATCTGTATCAATGTTATCGTTCATTAGTACAGCAACAGTACCTTTATGAATATGAAATGCCTCCATCATAACTCTCCTTTCTCACATCAACGAAATGACCATAAAGCGCTGCTGCGGCCGCCATCGCAGGGCTGACTAAATGTGTTCTCGCACCCTTCCCTTGTCGTCCTTCAAAATTCCGATTGGAAGTAGATGCACAATGCTCTCCCTCAGGCACTTGATCTGGATTCATCCCCAGACACATAGAACACCCAGGCTCTCTCCATTCAAATCCAGCTTCTTCAAATATACGATGCAGTCCTTTTTCCATCGCTGCTTTTCGTACTCGTTTGGATCCTGGTACAACAAGTGCTCGCACTCCTTCTTTTACCTTCTTTCCTTTTACAACAGCTGCGGCAATTTCTAAATCTGATAAACGGGAATTTGTACAGGAACCAATAAATACATGCTGAACTGGAATTTCAAATGCACTTTGTCCTGACTGAAGCCCCATATATGCAAAAGCTCGTTCATCATTTTTATCACGTGTTTCTGGTAACTGTTCATCAATACGCATACCCATACTCGGGTTTGTTCCCCATGTTACATATGGCGCTAGTTCAGCAACATCTACCAAAATATAAGTATCATATATTGCATCTGGCTCAGTATAGAATTCCCTCCAATTCGCCACTGCCAAGTCAAACTCTTCCGGCGCATACTCACGCCCTTTTACATAAGCAAATGTTTTCTCATCCGGCGCAATAATCCCTGCTTTTGCTCCACCTTCAATCGCCATATTACAAAGTGTCATACGCTCTTCTATTTCCATATTTGTAATTGCTTCTCCGTAAAACTCCATCACATATCCAGTTCCAACTGCTACCCCATATGTAGCTAGAAGGTGTAAAATTATATCTTTTGCATATACTCCTTTAGGTAATTTCCCTTTTAATTCAATCCCCATCGCTTTCGGCTTGCTCTGCCACAATGTTTGAGTTGCTAATACATGCTCGACTTCACTTGTACCAATCCCAAACGCCAACGCTCCAAAGGCTCCATGTGTTGCCGTATGACTATCGCCACATACAATGGTCTTTCCCGGTTGTGTAAGTCCTAGCTCTGGACCAATAACATGAACAATCCCTTGATTTTCATCATCAATATCCGCCAACGGAATATTAAATTGCTTACAATTTTCACGAAGCGTATCTAATTGTTGCTTAGCAATACGATCTGTAATGTTCCAAACATCTTTTGTTGGAATATTATGATCCATCGTTGCAAATGTTAAATCTGGTCTCCGAACATTCCGATTTGCAAGCCGCAAGCCCTCAAAGGCTTGCGGTGATGTTACTTCATGCACGAGATGAAGGTCAATATATAATAAATCTAACCCATTTTCATTTGTTGTAACAACGTGTCTCTCCCACAGTTTATCTAGTAACCTTTTTGCCATTATCTCCCTCTCCCTACTAGCGCTTGTTCTTCCATTTCTTGTAGTACATATTTTGTAAAAGACGATGTTGTTTCATTTCCACCTATATCAGCTGTACATTTCCCCAATCGGAGAACAGCAGAAATTGCTTCTTCAATCGCTTCTCCTTCTCTTCTTAAATCAAAAGATTGCCCAAGCATCATTGCAACTGAACGCATCATTGCAATTGGATTCACTTTATTTTTCCCTGCAATATCTGGTGCTGATCCGTGAATTGGTTCATATAGCGAAGGTCCATTCTCTGCATGACTCGCCGATGGAAGCATCCCTAAAGACCCTGCTAATACAGAGGCTTCATCACTTAAAATATCCCCAAATAAATTCTCAGTTACTATGACATCAAACCGGCCCGGATTACGAATCAACTCCATAGCAGCTGCGTCTACTAAAATATGTTCAAGTTCAATATTCGGATAGCGAAGTGCTACTTCTTCTGTTACTTCCCTCCAAAGTTTACTCGACTCTAAAACATTTGCTTTATCAATGGAAGTAACTTTTTTACGACGTTTACTTGCCAATTGAAAAGCGTAAGAAACAATGCGCTCAATTTCATGACGATGATAAGTAAGTGTATCTGTTGCTACCTCTTCTGTTTTTTCTTTTGGAAAGGAGAAATAAATCCCTCCCGTTAACTCACGAACGACAACAAAATCCACCTCATCAGCCGCCTTCAATGGGGATAAATGAGCAGTTGCTGCATCTACAGTGACAGGACGAACATTAGCAAATACACCAAGCCCTTTTCGAAGCGCCAGCAATCCTTTTTCCGGTCTTTCTTTCGCTTCGTCCCAGCGAGGTCCACCAACCGCACCTAGTAATACAGCGTCACTCGCTAAACATGCTGCTAATGTTCTTGACGGCAATGGTTGCCCAAACGAATCAATCGCAGCGCCTCCAAATTGTTCATCTTGTAAATAAAAACGGTGACCATATAACCTTTCTACCATGTGTAAAACTTCCTTGGCACTCTCCATAATTTCTGGTCCAACACCATCACCCGCTAAACAAACAATACGTTTTCCCAATGATCAGCACCCCTTTTTTATAATTTTACTGATTATTCAGAATTCACTTTTGATAAGTAGGAGTATCCCCCACTTATCAAAACATTACTTTGCAAGGAATAACAAAGCCTTTAGTTTTCCCGCTGCATGTACATAAGCTCTAGCTGATGCTTCTAACACGTCTTGCGCAACACCAAAACCTGCAACTTGATGTGTTCCTTCTTTCAATTCAACATGAACATGAGCAAGTGCATCCTGTCCCTGTGTAATGGATTGAATGCGATAATCGGCTAACTCACACTCAAGTCCTAGAATTCTTTGAATTGCATTATAAATCGCTTCAATACTACCTGCTCCTGTTGCTGCATCTTCGTACACATTACCTGCCTCATCCTCCAGTGCAACTGTTGCACATTGTGTACTGTTGGATACAAAATGCACTTGTAATTGTTTAATGTTATACTGCTGTGTTGAAAATGCTGTTTCTCCTAGTACTAATGCACGTAAATCTTCTTCTGTAACCTCTTTTTTACGATCTGCTAATCTCTTAAATGCACTAAATGCTATATCTCGCTCTTCTTCCGTAAACTCATAACCGAGTTCTTTCATTTTTTCAGTAAAAGCGTGGCGACCAGAATGTTTTCCAAGTACAAATAAATTTTGTGCTTCTCCAATTAGTTCTGGCTCAATAATTTCATATGTCGTTACTTCTTTTAATACACCATCTTGATGAATACCTGATTCATGCGCAAATGCATTCGCTCCAACAATCGCCTTATTTTTTGGAACTACCATACCCGTTAACCGGCTTACTAATGTACTTGTTGCTTTAATCTCTTTTAGTGTTATAGAAGACTCGGCTTCATAATAGTCTTTTCTAATGTACAAAGCAACTGCTACTTCTTCTAAAGCAGCATTACCTGCACGCTCTCCAATCCCATTCATCGTCCCTTCTATTTGCAGTGCCCCACCTTCAATGGCTGCCAATGAATTTGCTACTGCCATACCAAGATCATCATGACAATGACAAGAGAAAATAGTTTTTTCATAAGAAGGAACATATTCTTGTAAATATTTAAAAAGAGAATAATATTCTTCTGGATTTGTATAACCTACTGTATCCGGAATATTAACAACATCCGCTCCAGCTCGAATCGCAACTTCCACAGCTTCTGCTAAAAAAGGGCGAGCCGTTCTCGTTGCATCTTCTGCCGAAAATTGCACTGTAGGAAATAAAGATTTCCCTAAAGTTACAGAGCGATGAATACTATCTAATACATCCTCCTTTGACATACAAAGCTTATATTTCATATGAATATCACTCGTTGCCAAAAAGACGTGTAACCGCGGAGATGCTGCACCTTTCAATGCTTCATACGCTCTCTGAATATCACTTTCCTTCGCCCTTGCTAGACTCATAACGGAAGCATTTCGAATCGTTTCCGCAATTCGTTTTACTGAGCGAAAATCACCTTCAGAAGCTGCTGCAAATCCTGCTTCCATCACATTAATCCCGAGTTTTTCTAACTGCCTGGCAATCTGTAACTTTTCTTGTTCATTTAAATTGACTCCGGGTGATTGTTCGCCATCACGAAGCGTCGTATCCATGAACAAAATCTGTTTCATATTATTTAACCCCCGCCTTTACTTTCGGTTGTACAAACGGCATCATTTCACGTAATTTACGCCCAACAACTTCAATTTGATGTTCATTTTCCTTAGCATTCGTTGCATGGAAATGCGGTCTTCCTGCTTTATGCTCTGCAATCCACCCTCTTGCAAATGTGCCATCTTGAATTTCTTTTAACACTTCATCCATCGCTTTCTTCGTATGTTCTGTTACAACGCGTGGTCCTGATACAAAATCTCCCCACTGTGCTGTATCAGAAACGGAATATCTCATATTTTCAAGTCCGCCTTCATACATAAGATCAACAATGAGCTTTAGTTGATGTAAGCATTCAAAATAGGCAAGTTCCGGCTGATAACCAGCATCTACTAATGTTTCAAATCCCGCCTTTACAAGTGCAGTAACACCTCCGCAAAGTACAGCTTGTTCTCCAAATAGATCCGTTTCTGTTTCTTCTTTAAATGTAGTTTCTAATACTCCAGCCCTTGTTGCTCCAATTCCATCTGCATAGGATAATGCTTTTTCAGTGGCTGTTCCTGTTGCGTCTTGATATACAGCAAATAACGCTGGAACCGCTCCGCCTTCAGCAAAAGTCCGACGTACTAAATGTCCAGGTCCTTTTGGTGCTACTAGAAATACGTCTACATCTTCTGGTGGTGTAACTTGATTAAAATGAACGTTAAATCCATGAGCAAACACAAGTGCATTTCCAGCTTGTAAATTCGGTTCAATTTCTGTTTCATACACTTCTGGCTGTAGTTCATCAGGCAAAAGAATCATTACTACATCCGCAGATTTTGCAGCTTCTGCCACTGAATATACAGAAAAACCATCCTCTTTCGCCTTTTCCCATGACTTTCCTTTCCGAAGTCCAACTACTACTTCAAAACCATTATCACGTAAGTTTTGTGCATGAGCGTGACCTTGTGATCCATATCCAACAATCGCTATTTTCTTCCCCTTTAATACATTTACCGCTATATCTTTCTCATAATAAACTTTTGCCATATTCTTTCTCCCCCTATATTAAAATGATTAATGAATTAACATAATTTGTTTATCTTGTTTTTTCATACTCCGCGTAAATGCAGTAACACCTGTTCTTGCAATTTCTTTTAAACCATATGGACGCATTAGCTCTATAAGAGCTTCTACTTTTTCTTGTGTACCCGTTACTTGTACGACGATGGAATCCTTCCCAACGTCTATTACAGCGGCTCGGAATGGTTCAATTAAACTATATAATTCTGCTCTCGATACACTTGTTGTCGCTACTTTAATAAGAGCCAACTCTCTTGCAATCATTGCTTCTTCTGTTATATCAGATACTTTTAACACATCAATTTGTTTATGAAGTTGCTTGATCAGTTGCTCCACTTGTTGCTCGTTTTCAACATGAACAACAAATGTCATCCTTGAAATATCAGACGACTCTGTATGTCCAACCGAAATACTTTCAATATTAAAATGCCTCCTGGTCATAACACCCGTAATCCGATTCAGAACCCCACTTTGATTTCGAACTGTCGCCGTAACAATCCTTTTCACTGTCCCTTCACCCCCTCCATTTGATGAACTCCTTTTCCAGGAGCAACCATCGGCATAACTTTTTCAGACTGTAGTACCCTGCAATCAATTACAACAGGCTCTTGCAAATCAATCGCTTCTTGCAACTGTCCCTTCGCAAGTAACGGATTTTCAATTCGCACCCCTTTTATGCCGTATGCATGGGCAAGCGCTACGAAATCCGGTTGACAAGAGAGCAACGAGTGAGAATATCTTTGATTATAAAATTCGTCTTGCCACTGTCTTACCATCCCTAAAGCTTCATTATTTAAAATCAAAACTTTAACCGGTAAGGAATGTTCTTTCAATACACTAAGTTCTTGTAATGTCATTTGAAAACCCGCATCACCAACAATCGCTACAACTAATTCTTTTGGTCTGGCAATTTGTGCACCAATGGCAGCTGGAAATCCAAATCCCATTGTGCCAAGCCCTCCTGATGTTACCCACTTATCTGGGTCTTCAAGTGGATAATATTGAGCAGCCCACATTTGATGCTGACCAACATCCGTCGTGACAATTGCTTTTCCTTTTGTAATTTCATACAACATATCAATTGCTGATTGTGGTTTAATCACTTCAGAATCTTGATCATAGAAAAATGGATATTGTTCTTTTCTGCTTTTTAAAAGCGATAGCCATGCACTATGATTTTCTTTTCCTCTTTTACAGGAGAGCAGTGCCTCCAAAGCATGTTTCGCGCTAGCCACAATCGGAATTTCTGTAGGAACGTTTTTTCCAATCTCTGCTGGATCAATATCGATATGTGCAACTGTAGCCTCTTTAGCAAAGTACTCTAAATTTCCTGTAAGACGATCGTCGAATCTTGCTCCGATATTTATGAGTAAATCACACTCATACAAAGCCATATTCGCTGTATAAGAACCATGCATTCCTCCCATTCCAAGAAATAATTTATCATTTGGCGGAAATCCACCTAGTCCAAGAAGTGTATGAACAACAGGTATACGATACATTCGTGCAAAATCTGTTAATTCTTTTGCAGCTTTCGCATGAAGTACACCTGCTCCGGCTAAAATCAACGGTTTTTCAGCAGTATCAATCGCTTGTAATAATTTGTTGATTTGCAATGGATTCGCCTCATAATTTGGTTGATATCCCGGTAAATCCATTTGCACGTTACTACATCGCTCACCTTTTTCTACTACCATATTTTTAGGAAGATCGATAACGACCGGTCCTGGTCGACCCGTTTTCGCAATATGAAATGCCTCTTTAATAATTCTTGGTAAATCTGATGCCTTGCGCACTTGATAATTATGTTTTGTTACCGGCATCGTAAGTCCCATAATGTCCGCTTCTTGAAAAGCGTCACTTCCAATCAACGTTGTAGCTACTTGACCTGTAAAAACAACAAGCGGTAAAGAATCAATCATTGCATCTGCAAGACCAGTAATCACATTTGTCGCACCTGGACCACTTGTTGCAATGACAACGCCAGGTTTTCCTGTAATTCGCGCGTATCCTTCTGCTGCATGAATCGCTCCTTGCTCATGTCTTGTTAAAATATGAGGAATTTCGCAATCATAAATTGCATCATAGAGCGGCAATACAGCACCTCCTGGATAACCAAAAATAACTTCTACATCTTCCTTTCCTAACGCTTCTAACAACAGCTGTGCACCAGTTGCCATCTTTTCTTCCGTTTTTGAAGACATTGCTCTTACGAACCTCCTTTAAAATTGTTTTTTTACAATAAAAAAATCCTACGTCCACACTCCAGCTATGTGCTGAAGGGACGAAAGATTTCGCGGTACCACCCTTCTTCGCAAGAATACTTCTTGCCTCAGTGACTCGGGGATGAGTCTAGCTAATAACGGAGCTACCGTCTAAACCTAGGCAAATGCTTCAGTTTAGCACTCAAGGGCGATGTTCGTCGATGTGAACCATCGGTTTCCAGCAACCACCGACTCTCTGTGAGGCTTCACAATCAACTACTCCTCCCTATCAACGCTTTACAACTTTATAATGAGTTATCATCCAACTTTATTTTCTTCGTAAATTTTCTCTCCATCTTCTACAACTAATTTACGAAACTCTTCTAATAAACGATTTGTATGTGGACCCGTTTTCCCAAGCCCAATCGTTCTTCCATCAACTGTCGTAACTGCAATAACTTCAGCTGCAGTTCCTGTTAAAAACACCTCATCAGCTACATATACATCGTGTCTTGTAAATAATTCTTCTCTTACGTCATATCCAAGCTTTTCTCCAATTTCCAAAATAGCGTTTCTTGTAATGCCTTCTAATGCCCCTGCAGAACTTGGTGGTGTAATTAATTTATTTCCTTTTACAATGAACACATTATCGCCAGACCCTTCTGCAACATAACCTTGTTCATTTAACATAAGTGCTTCTTGCACACCAGCAAGCTTCGCTTCAATTCGAACTAAAATATTATTTAAATAGTTTAAAGACTTTACTTGTGGTGTTAATACGTCTGGGCGATTACGACGTGTGGCAACTGTCACAACCGGTATACCTTTTTCGTAATATTCCGACGGAAATAAAGATAACTGTTCCGCAATTACAACTACATTCGGTTTCGAACAAGAATCAGGATCTAGCCCAAGATTCCCAGCACCTCGTGATACAACTAAACGAATGTATCCGTTAGATAACTTATTTTGACGAATCGTTTCAACAACAATATCTGTCACTTCTTCTAACGTATATGGAATTTCCAACATAATGGATTTTGCTGACTCGTATAAACGAATAAGATGTTCTTTGAGCCTGAAGACATTGCCACTGTAGACACGAATCCCTTCAAACACTCCATCGCCATATAAATAACCATGATCATATACTGAAACTTTTGCTTCGTCTTTTGGAACAAATTCTCCATTTAAGAAAATCCATTGCTCATTCACTTAAAAGCGCCCCCTATGTTCTATGAATTTTTTATTGTTTCCTAGTTTACTCTCCTTTTTAAATAAATCAAGACAATTTTTAGAAAATTTATAATTTTTAATTTATATACATCCTTGTTTATATTGATTTATCAACATTGTTAACGTTTACAAAATGTCAAAAATTTTTTTCGCCATTTTTCATCCTAAAAAATATTTGCTTAAAAGAAGGAGTTTTGTCAAATGATGCGAATCTATTGTATTCAATAAACGAACGTCCGATTTCATATATTCGGGAATAAAAACGACTTTTGATTGAAAAGGAGGAAAATAAGCAAAATAACATTGTATAAAAATAACAATCATATTTTTCATGCAGCTTTCATAATCCTATTTTAAAAAACAAATTGTCAAATGAAGGAGGAAAATAATATGGCATGTGTACAAATTAAAGGAACGAGACAAGAGGTAGTAGAAATGTTACAACTATTTGATTTAATGGATACGAAAGGTTTGTGCAAATTTAACAATTACGTAGAGGTATCTCCAAATGAAGAACAGAATAACAACTTCACTGCCTCAATTGACATTCAATCAAATGATGAATCTGCTCAAGATCAATTAAATGATCAGTTTGTAAGTCAAATGCTCACAGGTGTATATAACGACTAATACATTACGTATTTTTTCTTCCCCTCTCTAATCGGGCTTTTCTGAGCAGCTATCCCCCACCTCTTTGTTTTAGGAGGTGGATTTCCCTGTTCGTAAATATTAAATACATCAACATTTCTACCATATTTTCCTTAAAAACATAAATATTTCCTAAAAAATGGAGCATATTACTAGATGGTAGGAGGTGAAGAGTATGGCGAAAATTGGTGTTGAAAATTCTTTAACCGATGTTCAACAAGCTTTAGAACAACAAGGACATGAAGTAATTTCACTACGTTCTGAAAATGACGTGCAAGGGTGCGATTGTTGCGTCGTAACTGGACAAGATTCTAATGTAATGGGAATTAGTAATGCAGTAATAAAAGGGCCCGTTATTGAAGCAAGTGGCTTAACAACCGATGAAATTTGTCAACGAATTGAAAGTAGTTTATAAAAAAAAGAAGCCTCCTTATAACAAGGAGACTTCTTTTTTTATATTCACCTAAACGGGAAAGTAACATATACTGGATGAAAGCCCTACCTCTCTCTCATCAACACGGTTCCTCTGACCGCTCCTGATACACTAGCATGTGTATAAGCTTACAAATACAACTTTTTGGGTCTATTCACAAAAGTTGTTGGTAAAATTACCCGATCTTTCGCAAATTTTTCATATTGCATTTACAAGAAATATCCAATATATACTAGCTGTAACCGAGACACGAAATATCATCATAACACTTAAAAATAAATTCGTCAATATTTATTTTAACAAATTAAAAACAGACATCACAATCTGTCTGTTTTAGAATGGAGCCTTTTCTTTTACTACATACACAACAAATCCGCTTACTAACATACATAAGCCGACAGCAAAATTCTTGATGTTAATCATAACTACCTCTCCCTTATTTCATAAATCATATATATTTACATTCCAATTATATTTGTCGTTTCTGAACACACTTTTTCTAATATATCATAATTCCTAAAAAATGCAAGTTTACTTTTTAACGACCGTTTACAAACTTATCTATAGTACTTGGAACTGTACTCAAAGCCTTTTCAATCAAGTGTGTGCCACTATGTAAATGTAACACTTGTACACCACTAGATCCTACTACTAAAAACGCAACAGGATCAATTGAAACTCCTGCACCACTTCCACCTCCAAACGGATGCCCTTGTTTCGCCTCTTTTTGTTGTCCTTGTCCTGCCAAACTTTTCCCTACAGACGTTTCCCCTTTAAAATCGCTTCCCCCTGCGCCAAAACCAAAGGCAACTTTTGAAACAGTTAAAACAACCTTTCCGTCCGCTGTTGAAACAGGGCTTCCGACAATTGTATTTACATCGACCATCTCTTTTAAATTTGTCATTGCCGTTTTCATTAAGTTTTCAATTGGATGTTCCATCATTTAAACCACCTTTTTCCTCTTAATTCTTTTTTATACTTTCCAAAATAGAGGAACTCATACCAAGTTTTACAATTCATGAAAAAACACTGTTCCATTATCAGCTTTCTTCAGCTTAGAATCTAAAAACAATATACATATCCTTCACTTCAGTCTGATAAAGTGAAAATTTAATCAGACTTTTACGGGCAGTTTATCTCTCACCTAACTCCTGTGCTTTCACTGAATTTTGAGGTGGGAGTGTTACCGCCTGCAAATAGCGAAATAAAGTAATGATATGCCTATCTATTTCTTGCCGGATAAAAAAGAAAAAGATATACATACTACTAATGAACCTTGCTATGAAAGGAGACATTACGTTGACTGATAAAATTAATGAACAACATAGAACCGAAGAAGGGGACTATAAAGAAGAGTACGCAGCAGAGGTTGCTCCTCAGCGTATCAACTATAACGATAAAGACGATGTAAAATCAAAAACAGCAGGATCCACAGCAGGGTTTATCGCTCTTGCTCTTGCTGTATTATCACTCTTTACATTTCCTACACTCTTCGGACTTGTTTCTGTTTTACTAGGTATTTATGCCTATAATCGTGGAGCTACTGTAACCGGTGGCATCGCTGCTATTGTGGGCGGCATTGCTGCAATTGTTGCTCTGTTATTCCGCGCCGCAATCATCGGTTTATTGTTCTCACTTTTTTAAAGAAAAAAGGTATCTCGCTTTTTGCGAGATACCTTATCCTGTGAAAACATCTTCTGATGGGTATCGAATTTTTTGTTTAGCTGGTCGCGCTAGAGAGAATACAAGCGTTAACGGACCAATTAACCCACAAAACATAACAAACATAATGATACATTTTCCAATTACAGATAACTTAGCCGTAATTCCCATTGATAACCCCACTGTACCAAACGCTGAAATTGTTTCGAATAAAAGTTGAATAAAACTAAAGTTTTCTGTAAGCATTAATAAAAATACTGCTGTAAAAATAAGAATTTGACTGGCAACTACAATCGCTAACGCTCTCGTTACCGTTGACATTTTGATTGTACGATGAAATAAAACAAAGTCTTCCTTCTTTCTAAAAAAGGAAATAACCGATATAATTAAAATAACAAATGTTGTTAACTTAATTCCGCCACCTGTCGACACACTTCCTGCACCGATAAACATTAAAATCATCGTAAACAATATTGATGATTCTTCCATTCCTCCATAATCAACCGTATTAAATCCTGCTGTACGCGGTGTAATCCCCTGGAAAAATGAAGCCCATATCTTTTCACCTAAAGATAGTGATCCTAATGTTTTCACATTATTATACTCCACTATAAAAATTACAATCATCGCAATAACATTAAGTGCTACTGTTCCAACAATCATAATTTTCGAATGAAGTGATAGTTTCTGAAAACTACGGCTATACCATATATCAATTAACACCGTAAAACCTAAACCACCTATAACAATTAAAGAACAAATTCCAATATTAATAATAGGATCTCCTACATATCTTGTTAAATTATCTGGCCATAGTGCAAATCCCGCATTATTATAAGAGGCGATAACATGAAAAATACTATAATATAAACCTTTGCCGAAACCAAATTCCGGGATAAATCGAATGGATAAAAAAACAACTCCTACTAACTCAATACAAATAGAAAAAATAAAAATACGCTTCACTAATTTTACAAGACCGCCAATATTCGTTTGGTTAAACGCTTCTCCAATTAATAATCGATGACGTAAACCAATTTTTTTTCCTAACACCCATACAATTAAAATTGCGATTGTCATTAATCCAAGACCACCTGTCTGAATTAACAACATAATGATAATTTGACCAAACATTGTAAAAGTACTAGCAGTATCTACAACTCCTAAACCGGTTACTGTCGCTGCCGAGGTTGCTGTAAAAAACGCATCTACCCAACTAATTGATTCTTTTGTCGCGAATGGTAGTTTCAATAACATTCCCCCGACAACAATTAAACAAAAAAAGCCCATTGCTAAAATTTGCGGCGGACTTAATCGTATAAAACGATTATAAAATCCTTGTTTTTTTGTTGCTTCCATATCACTAACTCCCTTAATAAAGTAAAACCTCTTTCCATACGCTAATCGTTCGTTTTGACCAGACCAAATCTTACGGAAAGTAATTTTCCACCTAAGTTTTTTCAATTCCTCATACTTTTAGAGCAAACTCATTATTTTGGATAAATCTTTATACTCTCATAATATAGTTGAGCATAATCCTTTTTTCCATAGATTTCAACTGAAAAATTCCCATACCTTTCACTTCGAATTCACATTGAAGTCACACCTATCTTTTATATTATATCTATCGAAGCTGTTCCTCCCTAATAATGAGACATTCCCCAGTGTCTCGAACAGCTTTCCATCCCTAATTAAAATTGACATAAATTATTCCCTTCCATGGCCATCTTGTATTAACGAGATGGTCTATTTTTTATCCACTACTCATTAGACTGTGGGACCTCTAACTATGTTCTACCTTCCCTCTATTATTTAAAAAGAGGGAAATTTTTAAAATTCCCATACCTTTCACTTCAAGTTCACATTGAGGTCACATCTATCTTTTATATTATATCTATCGAAGCTGTTCCTCCCTAATAATGAGACATTCCCCAGTGTCTCGAACAGCTTTCC
>NZ_JAEHBX010000079.1:0-18425 GCF_016483395.1 Bacillus cereus group sp. N21 | reverse complement strand
CCAAACTATAGAAGATCTAGCTAAAAAAGTAGCTTAGATTTAACTTTTTTGTGTCCAAAATATTGACTCAAATCCAAAATTCTTTCCGTATTGGGTGTATAGAACGATTTTATTTATATTAGGAATGAGTTTGTTAGTAGGAATAGGTATGTTAATTTTTAACTTTGTAAAATAAATAATTAATTAATAAAGAACGACTGATTTTAGCAGTCGTTCTTTATGTTTAGGCTCATATGTTAGTGTATTAAATATTTCCAATGGATTTCCTAATCTCTTTATTTATAGTGTTTTGAATGTATACTTTTCTTTCTGATTTTGAGGATATCAAGGGAATTGAGGTAAAGTCAATGTTTGAGGGGAAATGAATGTAAACTAATATTTAAAAGTTCACATTCAAATATTAAGTAAAAAACCTATTCCAGTATTGGAATAGGTTTAACTATTATAGATAAGAATTTGTTGTTAATTCCATGTTTGTAGACTAGAACTTTGGTGAATAATTTTATTATTTTGCCAATCAATTTTATAATTATCTATAGTTCCAAACTTGTCGTGAGGATGCTTATAGGTTTTGCTATTTGATCCTATCCAACCTTTTAAATATTCATAGGATAATGTATACACATCTCGTTCTCTAGCATGTTTTACAGATAAATCTGTTGAAGTTGCATTTTTATCTGCAATTATGATTGCCATTGTACTTGGTTGAAAACCAAATCTTACTAGAGATGGAAGTTCACTGTCTGATGAAAAATTATCTTCTGCATTAATGAGTGGATCGGTACGTGAGCTCATAAATAATTCATTACCATAATAACCACTTGAATCTCTATTATAAGGTCCATATCCTTTATTATAAAATTGATTAAATTCTACATTCCAATCTACTTTTTTATCTGTGTTATTTGTTAAAAACGTTTTATAATTTGGTTGTTCATATGATATAGTATTGGACCAAGATGCACCAGCTGATACGGAAGATGAGAGACCTTCTGGTTTAACCTCTAAGCTCCCACCTACATTGTATGAAACTGTAGAAGATACTGTTTTTGATTCAATTTCATTTTTAGGTGACACTTTATAAAATTTTGCATTGTCATTACTTGTAATTTCTAACCCTGTTTTAAAAGCGGATGGCCAGAAAATCTGAGCTGAATATGTGCCAGTACCACGCGAAAAATTCGAAGCAATATTACTTCCTTCTGTAAAAACGATAGCATATTTTTTATCAGTATTTGGATCATCAATGAATGAAACTTTTATTGAATTTTTTATGTTTGCTTCAGCATTATAAGTTGAATCTAGACTATGCATAATTTTCGCACCTTGTCCTATTTCTTCAACTTTTGGTAAAGAATCTGCGTGTACAAATGAAGCGTTAAATGCTAAAGATCCACAAACGATTATTATTGGTGGTGGTATTACGGCAAGAGGTACTAAGTTATTAGATGAAGTGAAAGAAGAAGTACAGAAATATTTGCATCAAGAAATTTATAATACATGTGAGATTAGTTTAGCGCAAAATCGCAATCATGCGGGAATGATTGGTTCAATTTACCACTTATTACATCCCTATGAATAAATGATACAGATATTTTCATATAATTGAAAATTTATTCTTTTTTTCAATTGACAAATGATGCTACAATATAAGAGGAGAATACAATATTTTCCCATTTGGAAAATACCTTGTAGAAAGGAAGAAACTTCATGCCTATTATTTTAGAAAAAGGACAGAAGATTGATTTAACGAAGGGACAACCAGGAGTAGCAAAATTACAGGTTGGCTTAGGATGGGATCCAATTGGACAATCAGGTGGATTTCTATCTTCGTTATTTGGAAGTAAACCAAACATCGATTGTGATGCATCTGTGATTATGCTAGAAAATGATCGTTTTTTAAATAAAAATGATCTTGTTTATTTTGGAAATAAACTCTCTGCTTGTGGAAGTATTATTCATTCAGGTGATAATTTAACAGGTGAAGGTTCTGGCGATGATGAAACAATTTTCGTGGAATTACATAAAGTTCCGAGTCGTATTAATCGTTTAGTATTTGTTGTAAATATTTATGATTGCGTGAATCGTCGCCAAGATTTTGGCATGATTCAGAACGCATATATTCGTATTCAAAATCCACAAACACGTGAAGAATTAGTGCGTTATAATTTATCGGAAAATTACGGCGGAAAAACAACGCTAGTTGCAGGTGAAATGTATCGTGATGGAAGTGAATGGAAGTTTTCTGCAGTTGGAGAAGGTACACAAGATAAGAATTTAAGTGAGATTGTATCACGTTATCAGTAATACAATTTAAGGAGGAATAATATATGGCATCGATTTCGTTAAAAAAAGGACAGAAGGTAGATTTAACAAAAACAAATCCAGGCCTTTCTAACGTTCTTGTAGGTCTTGGTTGGGATACAAATCGCTATGATGGACAAAATGATTTTGATTTAGACGTTAGTATTTTTCTAGTAGGTGCAAATGGAAAAGTATCGGGTTCAGAAGACTTTGTGTTTTATAATAATCCAAAGGGTGCAAATGGTTCGGTAGAGCATTTAGGAGATAATCGTACTGGTGAAGGCGAAGGCGATGATGAAACAATTAAAGTAGATTTAAAGAATGTTCCTGCTCATATTGAGCGTATTTGTTTCACAATTACAATTTACGACGGAGAAAGCCGTAGCCAAAACTTTGGCCAAGTATCTAATTCTTTCGTACGTATTGTAGATGAAGAAAAAGGTTCAGAGCTAATTCGTTATGATCTTGGTGAGGACTTCTCTATTGAAACAGCAGTAGTAGTCGGTGAGTTATATCGTCATGCTGGGGATTGGAAGTTTAATGCAATCGGAAGTGGATTCCAAGGCGGATTAGGTGCTTTGTGTAGCAACTTTGGTTTAGATGTAGAGTAATAAGAAAAATATATAAATACAAATTGAAAAACCGGCATAAAAGCTTTCTTTTTAGGTGGGAGAGAGCATCCGGCCATGAATAGAAGCGGTCAGATTCTCTTCCTGCCTCATGCCAAGTGAAAACAAAGTGCAGGTCACTTTTATTTTTTCACAGCAGCAACTTAAATGTTGAAACATCAAAATGGATATATATGAGTGAACATGTACTTTACTCATGTATATACTTTTTAGAATCATAGTATAAGAGGTGAATATAAATGGTTATTCAATTACAAAAAGGACAGAAGATTGATTTAGGTAAGACAAGTCCAGGTCTTACAAAAGCAGTTATCGGCCTTGGCTGGGATATTAAATCATATGATGGCGGATCTGATTATGATTTAGACGCATCAGCTTTTTTATTAGATGCGAATGGAAAATGTACGAAAGAAACAGATTTTATTTTCTATAACAACTTACAATCTCCTTGTGAATCAGTTTTACATACAGGTGACAACCGTACAGGTGAAGGCGAAGGCGATGATGAGCAACTTGTTGTGGATTTAACTAAAGTTCCAGCAGATGTTCATAAAATTGCAATTACAGTTACGATTTATGATGCGGAAGGTCGCAATCAAAACTTTGGACAAGTTGCAAATGCATTTGTTCGTTTAGCAAATGAAGAGACAAATGAAGAAGTTCTTCGTTTTGATTTAGGAGAAGATTTCTCCATTGAAACAGCAGTTGTCTTTTGTGAATTATACCGTCATAATGGACAGTGGAAGTTTAATGCAGTAGGAAGTGGATTCCAAGGCGGATTAGGTGCGCTTGTAAGAGCGTATGGCTTGGATGCATAAGAAGGAAACGAACTTCGTTTCCTTTTTTTGACCTTTCTATAAATCTAGCAAAGAATAGGGGAAAACAGTAAGATGAGCATTTTACAAGGAATCCTTGATACGTATGCCCAATTTTTTGACTTGGACATGTGGATTAAAGTGTTACAAGATCCTGTATCTTGGGGATTAATTGGTACACTTGTTGTACTTGAAGGCTTACTATCTGCCGATAACGCCCTTGTGTTAGCGGTAATGGTAAAACATTTACCAGAAGAAAAACGCAAAAAGGCATTATTTTATGGGTTAATTGGTGCATATGCATTCCGTTTTATTGCAATTGGAATCGGTATGTTCTTAATTAAATTATGGTGGGTAAAAGTATTAGGAGCACTGTACCTTGCATGGCTTTCTATTAAATATTTCATTGATAAACGAAAAGAAAATAGTGAAGAAGAAGAACATGGCCTGAACCAAAATAGTATTCTTTTTAGAATATTTGGTGTATTCTGGGGAACAGTTGTCATGGTTGAATTAATGGATATTGCATTTTCAGTAGATAGCGTTCTTGCAGCGTTTGGTGTATCCAATGAAGTATGGATTCTGCTTCTGGGCGGAATGCTTGGTATTTTAATGATGCGTGGTATTGCAGGTGTATTCTTAAGATTACTAGAACGTATTCCAGAGCTTGAATCAACGGCGTATATTTTAATTTTAATTATTGCAGCGAAGATGTTACTATCTGTTATTCATATTGAAGTGCCACACTGGCTATTCTTTATGATTTTAGTTATCGCATTTGGTGCAACATTTATTTTGCATTATATGCGAAATTCTGGACAAGCCCGAGAAGAGATTGCAGCTACTAAGAAAGAAGATAAATAATTGAAATGGGTTTGCTCGTTATGCGAGCGCCCATTTTTTATAACTTAAAATAGTTTATAATAAAAAGATAAGATATTATTTCTTTAAAAAAGTAAATGTTTCTGGAGGTGAACTGTCGTGTTTTCGCGTTTTACACTTCATCCATATGCATTAAAAGAAGAAGCTGACTTAAAACAATTCGAAATGATTTTAGAAAAACGCCCACAATATGAATTAACAGAGAATGAGCTGAAATTTAGCTATATAGCTTGTCGTATTCTTGGTGTCCCAAACGATGTAGATGAATATTTTAATGAACTATTTGATTATAGCGAAGCAAAAGGAATTACTGTACTGCACGAACAGAATTTAAATAAAGTAATCGATTCTGAGAAGCTCCGCCAAATTCAAGAAGTATTTACATTACATCAAGAAGCGCCAAACGGACTTACTGTAAACCGCCTTGTTGCACATTTATCAGGAAAGCAATTGTTACCAAAAGTGGATAATCCAGATTTACAACACTATATACATACAACATTTATCACTGTATTGAAATTGTATGAGAAACAACATAATCAATCTTTAAAAACAGAAGGTTTTCGTCGTTTCTTAATTGATATCATTAAATTAAGTGAAAATTACGTAGCAAAATGGTTTTCTGCAATTAATTATAAGAAACAAATGCCGCGTATCGTTTGGTACGGTGATGCGAAAGAGAGTCAGATCTATTTCTTATATTTTCTTATTATGCTCGGATGTGATGTTCTCTATTATCATCCAGAAGGAAAAGATGGTTTTGAAAGCATTGATGATGCAGCTAGGACTTTTGTCGTTTCTCATCCAGGTCGCGTTTCATTAGAGCCATTCCCTGATCGGCGTCGTGAGCGTGTTGCAACGGTAGCGTATCAAGCATCGAAAGAAATTGAACAAGTGCTTCATCATGATAATTCATTATTATACAAACCGTGGCAATTTCGTACGTACACGCCTGTAGCACGTACGCTGAAGACAACATACGATGAACTCTTTATAATTACGAAAGAAAAAGCATTTATACGCCCGACATTCTTTGTGGAAAATAAACATATTTATATTCCATCTTTATTTGCAAAAGTATCTGGTATTTCAAAAAATGATAAAGAATATTTCCAGCGTTTGAAGGCTGTCACATCACTCGATAACAGCTTATTAATTAATACATTTCCATTTACAAAAGAACAAAAAGCAAACTTTCAATTTCATTATCGAGATGCATTAGACCGTGCTGGGAAACTGCATCCAGATCAAATTATGAATAGTCATTGGTGGCCACATAAACGCTTACCTGAAGGTTTGCAGCATGGGATTGCAGAAGCTATCATTCATACGTGTGAAAGTGAACTGTGTAAACCAGTTGGAAAAGAAACAAAACAAGATGTATCACTGTATGTTTTTGCGCAGCTTTCTCAAATCCCACCTCATATTTTAGAGTTACTTGAGAAATTTGATTATTCGCAAGAAGTACCGAAAATTGTTATATTTAACAATGAAAAGAGTGGAGAATTAATTCGTTCTGATGCGGTCTTATTATTATTTTTAAATCAAATTGGAATTGATGTATTGCACTTCAATCCAACAGGAAGAAATGATATTGAACCGTATATTGAAGGAGCGGCATTTGATTCACATTGGCTTGAGGAAGTGAACTTTGATCTTGAATTTCACGGCCCGTCAGCGTATAAAAATTTATCTCAAACAATAAAAGGGCTATTTCGTCCATTTTTATAAGGAAAGGGAGAATAACACATGAATAATCCAGTCGTACTAGATTCGAAAACAGAATTAAATGAGCAAACCGCACAAGATGTTCGTTTGCAGCTAAGGCAAGATGCTGAAGTGCAACGTATTTATAATGGAGTGGATGTTAAAGATCAGCTAGAATTAATTGAGCTTGGAAAAGAACCATCCATGGAAATTTCCCGTTTTGCAGATCAAATTTTACATACAATGTCTTTATCTAAGATAGAGGATTCTGGTGAGTTGCTAAAGCAACTTGGTAAAATTATGGATAGATTTGATAGTAAAGATTTCGCGGAAGAAAAAAGTGGCTTTTTCTCTCGTATGTTCAAAAAGGCAGATAAGATGATTGAACAAATCTTTAGTAAGTATCAAACGATGGGCCGTGAAATGGACAAAGTGTACGTGGAAATTACGAAATACCAAGATGAAATGAAAAAATCAATTGGTACGTTAGATGGCTTATATGAACAAAACTTAAAATATTATTTAGACTTAGAGAAATATGTAGTAGCAGGAGAAATGTTACTAGAGCGTCTAAACACAGAACTAGTTCCAATGTATGAAGAACGCGTTCGTAACAATGATCAATTGGCAGGTATTGAATTAGAATCTTTAAGAAACTCTGTCGAAATTTTAGAGCAACGCATTGATGATTTAGAGAAGGCTCGTATGGTTGCGTTATTAACAGCACCACAAATTCGCATGATTCAGCGTGGTAATAACAAATTAATCGGTAAAATTAATACAGCGTTTATTACAACAATTCCTATCTTTAAAAATGGAATTATTCAGGCTGTGAATGCAAAACGTCAAAAGCTTGTTGCGGATTCTATGGCTGAGCTTGACCGTCGTACCAATGAACTACTTAAGAAAAATGCACAAAACATTGCAACGCAAAGTGTAGAGGTAGCGAGACTTTCTGGTTCTTCTAGTATTAAAATGGAAACACTTGAAGAAACATGGAATATTATTTCAAGAGGTATGCAAGAAACACAGCAAATTGAAGAACAAAACAAACGTGAACGTGAAGAAAGCCGCAAGCGTATGGCGGAACTTACAGAGAATATAAAAAAAGAATTACAAGGGTAATGTAAAAAGGCAATGAGGAGCTCCCTCATTGCCTTTTAATTTTTCTTAAACACTTTTATCATTTCGTTTATAACAAGTGGAATAATACTTAGTAATATAACAAATCCCCAATCTTTTAAAGTTAAAGCATGTACGCCAAATATATTAGCAATCGGTGGAATGGAGATAATGCATACTTGCATAAGTACACCAATAAGTAGGGAGAAAACTAAGTATTTATTTGTGAATACTCCGATCGAAAAGATTGATTTTGTACTTGATCGTAAATTGAATGAATGAACAAGCTGTGAAAAACTGAGTACGACAAACGCCATCGTTTGGGCATGTAATAAAGCATCATCATCAATTTGAGATGGGAAAAGAGGGAAGATATTTGTATCTCCTGTATATAATTTTGCCCCAACAATAAAGGCGATTAACGTGATGAACCCAATTATAATCCCGTTTAAAATAAGAAAAGGAACGCTACCATGAAACAAGCTTTCTTTTGCATCACGCGGCTTTTCTTTCATCACATCCGGATCTTCTGGGTCAATACCTAGTGATAGAGCTGGGAGTGTATCTGTAATTAAATTCACCCACAAAATGTGAATCGGACGAAGTGGGGTAGCCCAGCCGAGTAAAATAGCTAAGAAGAGTGCAATAATCTCTCCAAAGTTGCAAGAGAGTAAGAAAAGAATCGATTTTTTAATGTTGCGATAAATATTTCTTCCTTCCTCAACAGCTTTTACAATAGATGAGAAGTTATCATCTGTTAAAACCATGTCAGCCGCGCCTTTAGCAACATCTGTTCCTGTAATCCCCATTGCGACTCCGATATCAGCTTGTTTTAAAGATGGTGCATCATTGACACCATCTCCAGTCATAGAAACAATATTTCCTTTTGCGCGTAGTGCCTTCACAATTTTAACTTTATGTTCAGGAGAAACGCGTGCAAAGACGTTTAAATGATTAATTTCATTTGTTAGTTTTTCGTCTGAAATACGATCTAATTCTGTTCCAATCATGACTTCGGATTCTTTTTCAGCAATACCAAGTTCTTTTGCAATAGCAAAAGCGGTATCTTTATGATCTCCTGTAATCATAACAGTACGAATTCCCGCGTTTTTACATTCTGCAATAGATGCTTTTACTTCTGTTCGCGGTGGATCAATCATGCCGACAAGTCCGATGAATATAAGATTTTCTTCCATGTGATTGGTGTTAACGTTTTTTGTATCATACTGTTTGAAAGCAAATGATAGTACTCGTAAAGCTTTTTGAGACATCATTTGAGCAGCTTCTAATATTTGTTCTTCAATTGCTTCGGTTAAGACCTCCGTCTTACCATTTATAAAGATATGTTTACAACGAGGTAAGAGTTTATCAATTGCTCCTTTTGTCATGCTGTAATAGTTTTCATTGTACTCATGCAATGTTGTCATCATTTTACGTTCGGAGTCAAATGGTAATTCGTTCACGCGTCTATGTTGATCTTCTAAAGTGTCTTTTTGAAGATGAAAGATGCTGCCAGCAACAAGAAGAGCAATTTCTGTTGGATCGCCAGTTTGTGATTCAGCCTTATAAGATGCATCGTTGCATAAAATCATATTTTCTAATAATAAGCGCTGAGCATCATTGTTTATATTTAAATTTTTTAGTTTATCGTATGTACGGTCACTATAGAAATGAGTAACTGTCATTTTATTTTGTGTTAATGTTCCTGTTTTATCTGAACAAATAATTGTAACAGAACCGAGTGCTTCTACGGCTGGAAGCTTGCGAATAATCACGTTTTGTTTAATCATACGTTGCACACCAATTGCAAGAACAATGGAAACAATAGCTGGTAATCCCTCTGGAATTGCTGCAACCGCTAAGCTAATGGCAGTCATAAACATTTCTAATGTGTCTCGGCCTTGGAAATATCCGATGAAGAACATGGTGATACAGATTGCAACTGCTACAAAACCTAAATATTTCCCGACTTGAGCTAAGCTTTTTTGAAGTGGTGTTGCATCATCATCCGCTTCATGCAAGAGAGTAGCGATTTTTCCAATTTGAGACTTCATTCCTGTTTCAACAGCAACACCAACACCTCGGCCGTATGTAACAAGGGTCGACATAAAGGCCATATTTTTTTGATCACCGAGTGGTATTTGTTCTTCATTTTGAAGAGAAGGATGGTAAAGTGAATCTTTATCCACAGGAACAGATTCGCCTGTTAAAGCAGATTCCTCAATTTTTAAATTGGCGGTTTCAATAAGCCGTAAGTCACACGGAATATAACGTCCAGCATCAAGCATAACGATATCTCCTGGAACAACATCTTCGGACGGAATTTCTTTTAGTTCACCATCCCGTTTTACAATTGCTTTTGGCGTTGCCATCTTTTTTAATGCTTCTAAAGCTTGTTCTGCTTTCGATTCTTGAATGACACCAATTACAGCATTTAAGACAACAACGAGAGCAATAATGCTCGCATCGGCCCACTCACCAACAAAGGCAGAAATAAGAGCGGCAATTAAAAGAACATAGACGAGAACATCATTAATTTGAGAAAAAATACGTTGCCATAAAGTCCGTTTTTGTTTTGTAGTGAGTTCGTTTCGTCCATATTTTTTTAATCGAATTTGCACCATTTCGTCTGTTAGACCATGTTGTTCATTTGTTTCAAGTGCAAGTATTGCTTGACCTTTCGTTTTACTGTACCAATTGCTCATAGATAAACACCTCCGGTAAAAGCAGTTAGCAATGGTAATAAGATAAATATTAAAAAAAGAGTTTGGTGAAAGGGAAGGTCTATGGTGAAGTTCTCCTTTTATTGTACAGTATTTGGAAAATAGATGTAGAAAAGTGGAAGGGTGTCATTAATTTGTCGGAAATAAAAAAGTCCCTTTGTATAAGGGACTTTTCATTATTTTTTAATTAGCGTACCTAATTCTTCAGTAATAGCCTGCATTTCACTAATGCTGAATGTTTCACGTTTCATTACATGGTCGTAAATATCTCGTAAATCTTCGTACATTTCTTGGTTAAAGCTTTCAGCTCTCATTGCTCCTGCGTTTACCATGCGTAACTTTTCTTTAATAGCTTCTACCATATATTCAACATTTTCTTGCGATTTTACGGATAAATCCACCGAAGTGTCCCCCTTTGAAATAACATAAAGATATCTTAACATTTTTTATCATTTTCGTTAATGAAACTTTTCAACCCTATTAAATTAGTAGGGATTTCCTTTATAATTAATAATTGGTTGTTTATACTATATGTATATATAAGAAATGCACCAAGAAGGGAAGAAACAAATATGATTCAAGTATTGTTTGTTTGTCTTGGGAACATTTGTCGTTCACCGATGGCAGAAGCGATTTTTCGTGATATTGTCGTGCAAGAAGGATTAGAAGATAAAATTCAAATTGATTCTGCTGGAACAGGCGATTGGCATATTGGTCATCCACCTCATGAAGGAACACAAAAAGTTTTAAAAGAAAATGAAGTCTCTTTTGAAGGAATTAAAGCACGTCAAGTAGAAAAAGAAGACTTAACAAAGTTTGATTATATTATTGCCATGGACAACAAGAATATAGCGGATTTAGAAAGTTTAGGTAAAGCTGGAGGCTATATTGGTAGACTGTCTGATTTTGTTCCAGACGGTGGCTGGACGGATGTTCCTGACCCTTATTTTACAGGGAACTTTCAAGAAGTATATGACCTTGTAACAGAAGGGTGTGCAAAATTGTTAGCATTCATTCGAAATGAGCAAGGAATATGAGAAAGCTTAGAAAGAAATACTTTCTAACATAAGAAATGAAAGGGTGAAGGAATATGGCAAAGAAGAATAATATAGCTCGAAACATTGCAATTGGGGTAGCAGCAGGTGTAGCTGTTTCTATGCTTAAGAAAGAAAATCGTGAAAAAGTGAAAAATACAGCAGAAAAAGCAAAATCAAAAATGATTGAAATTGGCGAGAATGCAAAGATAAAAGAAAAAGTGCAAACTGTTACAGATAAAGGACGCGAACTTGCAGATTTTAATGTAGTAAAGGCGAAGGTAGCGGAAATAAAGAAGCTAACGCCAGCTGTTGTTGGCACGTTAAAGGAAACAAAAGAAATATTTAGTAAGAAAAAGATTGAACGAGAGGAAAAGCCAGAAACAATTGAAATTCAAGCTGTGTCTCCAAAAGTAGAAGAATTAAAAGTAGAAGAAGAACCGGTAGTAGCTGAAGATGGTGGAATGAAAGAAGCGCGTGAATTATTTATGAAGGACTCTAATGCAGAAGAAAAAAAAACAGAAGCATACATTGAGTTAAAGCAAGATAAAGAAGAGAAGAAAAGCGTTTAGAGAAATATGAAAAAATTTCTAGAGAAAGCAAGGGGAAATCGTGTCTATTCGTTTGGGAAAGATCTATATGACCGAACGATGCGAGATGACGTAGCGGGCCTAGCAGCACAGCTCGCTTATTTCTTCTTGCTTGCTATTTTTCCTGGACTTGTTTTTTTAATTACGCTTCTTGGATTTATTCCAATTCAAACAGAGGATGTGCTCAGTTTATTAGAGGCTTATGTGCCAGAAGATGCAATGAACTTAATTGAAGTGAACGTAGATAAAGTTGTAAATGAACAAAATGGTGGTTTATTATCGTTTGGTTTATTATCAACGTTATGGTTTGCATCAAATGGTGTAAATGCAGTTATGAATGCATTTAACCGAGCCTATGATGTAAAGGAAACGCGCTCTTTTATCGCGACGAGAGCTTTGTCTATTGTGCTTACACTAGCGATGATTTTTATGATTGTCTTCGCGTTAATTGTTCCTGTATTTGGACAAGTAATTGGTGCAGCTGTTTTTAAAGCGCTTGGTTTATCAGAAAGCTTTTCTTTCGTATGGAGTATTATACGGCTAGTAGCCAGTTTCTTAGTGTTATTTGCCTTATTTAGCTTTTTATACACATTTGCACCTGATCGAAAGTTAAAGAGAAGAGAAGTTATATCAGGGGCATTATTTGCAACGGTTGGGTGGATTTTGGTATCGTACTCATTTGCCTATTACGTGGATAAATTTGCAAATTATGCGAATACATACGGTGGTCTTGGTGGTATTATCATTTTAATGTTATGGTTCTATTTAACGGCTTGGGTCATTTTACTTGGCGGAGAAATTAATGGATTACTACATTTTTATCGAACAAGTGACAATAATTCCCGTGATGAAAAATAATTTTCTGTTCCATAATAAAGAGGAACAGGGGGGATTCAAAATGAGTAATAATAAAAAAAATCATAATAACAAAAACCAAGGTAAAAAAAATAGTAGCTCACATCCAAAACATAAAACGAGTAGCAGTGCTAATGGACATAATAGCTATCATTAAAAAAACGGGTTCCCTCTGGGGACCCGTTTAGTTATTTCCTTTTAATAAACGTAAGCCGTTTAAAATTACAAGGATTGTACTTCCTTCGTGACCAATAACGCCAAATGGAAGAGCTAAAAATTGTAGGAAATTAGAGCAAATGAGCATTGCGATTACTGCTAATGAAAAAATAACATTTTGTTTTACAATGCGGTTCATTCGTTTTGATAAACGAATGGCCTGTGCAAGGCGAGAGAGTTCATTTTTCATTAGAACGACATCTGCTGTTTCTAAGGCAACATCTGTCCCTTCGCCCATAGCAACGCCAATACTTGCTGTAGCAAGTGCAGGAGCATCGTTAATACCGTCGCCAACCATTGCCACTGTACCGTATTTTTCTTTTAGTTGCTTCACTGTTTCTACTTTTGTTTCTGGTAAGCATGATGCGTAGTATTCTTTTATGTTGCTTTCAGTCGCAATTGCTTTAGCCGTCTGTTCGTTATCACCAGTGATCATGATAGCTTCAACACCAATGCTTTGTAAATCACGAATAGCAGCAATTGTTTCCTGGCGAAGTGTATCTTTTAAAGCAATAAGCCCAAGAATTCCTTTTTCATTACTAATATAGACAACAGTTTTTCCTTCTTGTTCGAGTGTCGTAGCGATACCATTATGAAAAGTTTTTGTTTCTTCGCCAATAAAATCGGCCTTTCCAATCTTATAAGCTGTATTTTCTAAAATTCCTTTTAAGCCAAATCCAGTGACATCTTCTACACTTTCGGGTTTCGTTAATGTAATGTCATATGCATGTTTTGCGTACTTGACGATAGCTTCTGCGAGTGGGTGTGTGGAATGACTTTCGATAGAAGCTGTAATATACAACACATCTTTTTCTGTTATTTCATCATGTACGTAAACATCTGTCACAGTCGGTTTTCCTTGAGTTAATGTTCCTGTTTTATCAAAGGCAATTGCCTTCACTGAGGCAAGGCGTTCTAAATGAATACCACCTTTAAATAAAATACCGCTTCGTGCGCCGTTAGAAATAGCAGATAATGTCGCTGGTGTAATCGATGCGACAAGCGCACATGGAGAAGCAACAACGAGTAAAATCATGGCACGATAAAATGTTTCGTTCCAGCTCCAATCTAGTAGGAAATGAGGAACAAACATCATTAGAGCAACGATGATAAGTACACCTTTTACATATGTTCCTTCAAATTTTTCGATAAAAAGTTGCGATGGTGATTTTTCACTTTGCGCGTTTTGAACGAGACGGATAATTTTTTGAAACAATGTTTGGTCGCTTCTTTTTGTAATTTTAACTTCAATAGCCCCGCGTAGGTTCACGGTTCCAGCGAATACTTCATCACCAAATTTTTTCTCATTTGGGATAGGCTCCCCAGTGATAGCAGCTTCATCGATATTTGTTTCACCGCTATGAATTGTACCATCTGCAGGTACGCGTTCACCTGGCTTAATTAAAATGATGTCATCAATTTCTAACTGAGCTACTGGAATATGTTCTTCTGTTCCATGTGAAATGAGCAAGGCTTCTTCAGGTTGTAAATCTAGCAGTGCTGAAATTTCTTTTTGGCTTTTACTTAATGTATAAGCTTCCATTGCACCGCTTAGTGCAAAGATAAATATTAAGATGGCACCTTCTGCCCAGTATCCGATAATAGCGGCACCAATGGCAGCGAAGAGCATTAACATTTCTACATTCAATTCTTTTTCTTCTATTGTATCTTCGATTCCTTCTTTCGCTTTCGCATATCCTCCAATTATATAAGCGAGGATATAAAAAACTATCCCAGCAGTTGTTGCTTCGTTTTTTGTGAATAACCAACCGGATAAAATGAAAACACCAGATAGGATTGCAAAGATAAGTTCATAATGCTTTTGGAATGATTGAATCCAGGATGGGTTAGACATATCCTTTTTTGATGGTAATACTTTTACTTCTGAGTTCATTATTACTCGCTCCTTCCAAATTCTTATTGAGAAAAAGAATCAAAATCGAAATCCCCATAAAACGACGAAAGCTGCCATCCATACGGATAGCAGCATTTCTATTGAAAAATTTTATCAGTTATTATCTTGTAATTATTCTATATTATATCATATGTTTTTACTTGAGAATATGTTTTTGTTTATATGTCAAATTGAAAAACTTGTTTTTTTGCGTTTCCTTTGGTATATATGAATACTGTTCGTAAAAAGGTCGGAAAGGAAGACGATAAGTGAAGACAGAGAAATTTTTTACCCATCCAATTGGTGTGTTTGCTGCAGCGCTAGCAGCGACATTTCTATGGGGAAGCGCATTTCCTTTTATTAAATTAAGTTATGCTGAACTCGGAATTCAGCCACATGAAGTTGGCGAGCAAATATTATTTGCTGGTTATCGCTTTTTCTTATCTGGTGTGATGCTCTTATTCTTTTTTAAAGCAATAGGAAAAGATATGCATTTCAAAAAAGAAACAGGGAAGCAATTAGTGCAAATTGGTTTATTTCAAACATTTCTACAATATGTATGCTTTTATATTGGTATGAGTTACAGTTCTGGAATTGAAGGTGCTATTATTTCTGGTACATCATCTTTTTTTCAAATTTTAATTGCGCATTTTTTGTATAAAGATGATGCATTAAATATTCGAAAAGTAATTGGCGTGTCTATCGGTTTTTGTGGTGTGATTCTTGTGAATGTTCCAAGTGATGGAAGTATGGCGTTTCATTTTGGAATTGGTGAATTATTGCTTCTTGGGGCCGCGATGATGTATTCATATGGAAATATATTGGCGAAAGAAGGAAGCAAAACATTAGATGTTGGGTACATGACAGCCTATCAGATGATTTTTGGATCTATCGGATTATTATGTATTGGTATTTTTCAAGTTGGATTTATGCCTTTTGTATTCAATATGAAAGCACTATCTATGTTACTTTATTTATCCTTCTTATCAGCGGCGGGGTTCTGTATATGGAATACAGTTATGAAGTATAACAAGGTCGGAAAAGTATCGATGTATATGTTCTTTATACCAGTATTTGGAGTCTTATTATCCAGCATGATTTTAGGGGAAGCAATTCATTCATTTGTTTTATTTGGATTAGCATGTGTAGCAGCGGGTATTATCGTAGTAAATCGGACACCAAATATGCAAAAAACGGAGCAAGAGAAACAAGCGGCATAAAAAGAGTAGGATTAATTTCTTTTAATTTTAGAAAAAAGGATAGGAGTGTTCCTCTTTTTTTGAAATTTTATATGATAAAAACAGGAGAAGATAGGTTATATCACGAAGAAATATTAATATCCATTTATTGAGGAGAACATGTTATGAATGAAATTTATATACTATTAATTGGACAAGTCATTGTATTTGTTGTAGGTGCGGTTTATGCAATAGCACAGACAAAGCAAACGGGAGAAAATGAGCCTTTACCATTATTGATTCGTCTTATTCTTAGTTTTTCTTTAACTGGTGGTGCGATCTGGATTTGGTTACAAGATCCATCTGTAGAGTATCGTCAGTGGGCTGCAATTGGTATGACTTTATCTACGCTTGGTGATTTATTTATGGCAGGGATCATTCCATTTGGACATCGGTTAATCGGCGGTATGGTTACCTTTGCAATTGCGCATTGTTTTTATGTAACAGCATTTTTGCAAACGGGTATCTCATGGAATGGGTTCTGGATTGGAGTAGTAGCATACGGTTTATTTTTAATAATTGGTTGGTTCTTTTTTATTCGCAATCAAAAACAAGATAGGCTGTTTACAATTGGTGCGCTCGTATATGGTTTATGGGTTGGGGGAATGGCGTGTTTTGCATTTGCATTATACTATACAAACAACGGAATGTGGTGGATTCCAGCGCTTGGCGGATTGTTATTTGTGATTTCTGATTTTATTATAGGTGTAACGGATATTGGTGGTCGCAAAGTAAAGTATGATCCACTTTGGATCTGGGTAACATATGTTGCTGCACAGATGTGTATTGTATATGTTGGAATATAAAAGAGGATATCTCTAAAAGTAGCTATTGAGCTACTTTTGGGATATCCTCTTTTTTGATTATATATTATGCTACGATGTTCTTTTGCTGTAAAGCGGAAAGACTATATTCGTCAGCCGCTTTATAATCTTGAGATAATAGCTCATTAATGTATATTTTGTTATAAATAAAGCAGAAAATCCGAATGTAAAAGCACTTGCAATTAAGATAATTAAAAACCATTTCCAATCCCCACGGAATATAGCAGGGAAAAATCCGAAGAAAAAGACAGTCCAGCTAAAACCTAGTTTTGCCTGTTTAATTTGTCCAGTATTTTCGTTCCTTAACATAACTTTCATAAAAAATGAGTCCTCCTTGGAGTATATGCATTAATTTATAAAAGACCAATCTAGTATATCAATTACATTTAAGAATATTATTCAGATTTATAAAATTTTATAGGTTTTATCTTGTTCTTTCGGAATTTTGTGGAAATTAATAATAAAAACTATCTATAATAAATGTAACAAAGGGAGAGGAATGAGAGATGGAAAATGAAAAAGAAAAGTCGCTTTCGTGAGCTTTTTGAAATACTAGCTATTGCGTGTTTGTTGTTTTTTTTAGTGAAAATTTTTGTGTTTTTTCCAACAACTGTGCAGGGAGCATCTATGAGGCCAACATTGCAAGATGGGGATAAAGTAATTATTAATAAGTTAGCAAAGAGATTTGAAACCTATGAGCGTGAAGATATTATTGTAGTAAAGACTGATAATTTTTATGTGAAGAGAATTATTGGGTTGCCAGGAGATGTAATTGAGATGAAAAATGACCAATTATACGTAAATCATCAAGTGCAAAGTGAACCTTATTTAGATAAAAATAAAAAACAAGCGAAACAACTTCTTATTAATTTAACTGAAGACTTTGGTCCTATTACGATTCCGAAAAATAAAATTTTTGTCATGGGAGATAATCGTTTAGTGAGTAGAGATAGCCGTAACGGCTTAGGACTGATTCATAAAACAGAAGTGCTTGGCACATTAACTGCAATCTATTATCCGTTTGATCATATGAAAATTGTGAACTAGAAAGAAGGGACAATATGGAGGATATGATTGGACACATTCTAGTAGGAGTTGGTCGCGCAGCAATTGCATTAGGTGAAATATGTGTTGATGCAGGTAAAGGGATTGTAAGAGGGACTGTTAGTATTATAAGAGTCGCTGGAGACTTTATGTTAGATGAAGTGGTAGAGCAGGCATTAGAAAGATTAGCGGAACGAGAAGAAAGGAAAAAGAAAAGAGTGCATCGACACATAGAAAAACTGAAGCGGTATACATGGTTCAAGGTTTTATATGAGGATAAGCGCTGCCAGGAAATTTTAAATTATAATAAAGCATGCAGGGATGTATTAAGCAAACGTCGTTATGTACATAAGTTAATTCATAAAGAAGATGAAAGAAAGAAATTCATTAAGCGTGTGAAAATTGATGCAAAGGTTAATGATGTTATTTAGGATATGTGAAATAGAATATAAGTAAAAAACCAAGCAATTGTTGAACTGTACCCTATAAAATGGACAGTTTAATAAAAAGACCTTTAAAAATTAGGCACTTAAAAGATGGTTCCGGTA
>NZ_JAEHBX010000078.1:0-18819 GCF_016483395.1 Bacillus cereus group sp. N21 | reverse complement strand
TAAGAACTATATTAGTCAAGGACTTACCACCATTCAGCAAATAGGCCCGAAATATGCGCCTGTTGGAGCGTCTAACGACCCATTCAGTCAAAATCAATATTGGATACCAACAGTAACAAGTATAGCGAATACAATGGGCGGTGTATCGGGTAATTGTCAGGATACAGGGGGCATTGTTGGAGGAAATACGAGTGATATGGGAATGCAAATGCCAATACAAAACCCACGGGTTACTTCATGGTATGGACAAAGAGATATAGACTTTCATAAAGGTATTGATTTTGGAGCGCCACAAGGTACGCCAATTACGGCAGCAACCGAAGGGACAGTTGAAGTTTCGGGATTTGGTGCGAGCGGTTCAGGTTTTGGCGGATATGGGAATTTTGTTGTAATCAACCATGGTAATGGGTACTGGACGTTATACGCTCATATGAGTGAAATTACAACGAAAACAGGTGACAAAGTACAACGAGGACAAGTGATAGGAAAGGTTGGAAACACTGGAATGTCATTCGGAGCGCATTTGCATTTTGAAGTGAAAAAATCAGTTAAATTTGGTCAGGTTGACCCGAAACCATTCTTGCCGTTTTAAGGAGGGACAGAATGAAAAGTGTATATGCAGCAATAGGCGTTATTATCGCAGTGTTATTGTTTTTTACTATCAGTAATGCTTCAAAAGTTGGTGATTTAAAGGATAAAAACAATGATTTGAAAGATAAAGTATCACAGTTGCAAAAGAAAAATGATGAATTAGAAACGAACTTGATGAATGCCCAAAAAGAGAACGATAAGGAGTCTGCAGAATCGGTTGCAGTCGATTTTGTGAAAATCCTTAATGATGCAAGTATGAATATTGATCGTAAAAAAGAAAAGATTAAGCCACTTCTCACAAAAGAATTATTTGAAGAAAAATTCAATGTAGAAGAGAAAAAAGATGAACATAAAGATAAGCCAATCACAGAGGTTAAAATCAATCGAGCGTTAACATCTAAAGTAAATGACCAAACGCTTGTAACAGTAGAGTATGACAGGGTTGTGAAGGTGAATGGTCAATCTTTTACAGAACGATTTACCATTAATTTTGAAATGACAATAGAAAACGCAAAATGGTTAATAAAGAAATATGAAATGATTTACGAAGAAGGTCAAGAAGGTTCAGGACATCAATAGACCGCTTATTTTCGTTTCTGATGGGCGTTTATGGATTCTCTAGTAATTAAACATCTTATGTTCCATAAAAACCCACAGGAACGAAAATAGAGCGTATCAAATGAAAGTCGGAAGGGGGAGACAAAATAGTCTCTCTTTTTTTTATATCTTTTTTATATTTCGTAGATATTCACCTAATTTTGGCACGCCGTTTGCGTTTTGGTTGGTGGCTGGTTCGTCGTGTGGGGGCGAGACCCCACGTATTAAGCGTATCATTTTTTAAGGTAAGGACTATTTTTGAGCGGAAATTCCAAGCGGTTCGGCTCGTATAATTGCTAATCCAAGTCGATAACCATTGCTTTGCGTTTTGTTTGTACGGCTTGGTAATACAAGTAAACAGAGCCGAAAATGATTTGACAAGAATGTAGCGAAGCGAAGAAGGTGGAGATTTTTGAGCGTTCTTTTCAAAAATACTACCTGTTTCTTGCCAAATTATTAGCTTCTTGGGATAGGAGTTGTTTGAAATTGCAACTCAAATGAAGGGTGTGAAGATGGTAAGAGTTCTAATTCATATAAGCGCATTTCAAGCCTACTGATAGATTTCATTTTATCTTCTTTCCATGAACTGTATTTGATGCGGATAACGGCTGAATATCCGATTTTCTTTAAATATTGGTCACGGATTTTATCACGTTTTGCATCATGGAATATGTCTCCGTCGGCTTCAATTGCAACTTTTTTTCCGTTTTCGATTAAAACAAAGTCCAATTTGTAGCGTTTTTCTTTGACTTGGCAAAGTGGATAATATCCCATTTGTACTAAAGTGTTGAACATATCTAATTCAAAACGATTGCCACATTTTTTTCGATTGTGTTCAATCCCTATTGATCGTGCGTCATTAGAGTGCTTATTTATCTTTTCAAATTTTAAATTTTTTACAGCAAAAAATAAGCCGTATGCAGCAAGAAGAGTAATAGCAATGACAAACATTAAATTTCATCCTTTCAAAAACGGACAATGCACCGTCTACTTAAGTATTTCATAGGCTATTATCACAAAAATACTTTATCAGTTACTTGGTTATTTACTTTGTTAGTATTACCTAAGTTATTTGTGTTTATAGCCGAGAAAATGAGGAAATAAAGGATTTGTTAATGACGACGGAGCGAGGAGGGGAGCGGAGGAATGTCATTTGCCCGAAAAACTCAATCTTTATACATGGAAAAATATTTTTTATATGGATTTGGAGGGAGTTTGTATGTTTAAAGCGATAAAGGGGAAATGGGTTCAATATCAAGAACGTAAGCAAATGGAATTTTTAGAGGGAGAAACCAAAAAGTTGTTGGAAAAGGCTTTTCATACAGCACAGATATTTTTAGAAATGAAAGGTGATTATGGGAAGAATTATGTTTATCCCACGGTTTCTAGAGTTTCTATATTGAATACGCATATTGAAATTTTAGGTCATATTCCAAAAGGCATGAATCCTAATGTTTTTCAGCAAAAAGAGTATATTTTTCAGCAATATTTTAGTGAAAATATGGCAATTCATACGGGAGCATCACATTTTAAGATTCAAATTTTTCCCGAAAGAATGGACATTGTGCCATATTGTTATGAAGATTTTCCGATTAATAAAATGAAAATGCCTATTGTTGCGGGGAAAGATCGTTTTAATCAGTGGGTTACTTTTTCGATGATTAAAAATCCAAACGTACTGATTGCGGGAATACCAGGTTCGGGAAAATCAGTAATGTGTAGGCAATTATTGACGACTTTAATGTTGCATCATACAGAGAAAGAGCTTGAAATACATTTGTTAGATTTAAAAGGGAGCGAATTTCACATATTTGAGCATTGCGAGCATGTAAAAAGCATGAGTGTCACGGTTCAAGAGTTTAGCCCGATTATGAGGAAATTACGCAAAGAACTGGATAGAAGGGGCAGAGTTTTGAGAGAACATGGTGTTGCTCATATAGATAAATTACCAAAAGGGAAGCGGATGAATTACATTCTTTTAATGATTGATGAGGTATTGCTTTTGAATGATGGAACAAAGGAAGGAAAAGAAGTTAAAGAAATGCTTTTAAAGTGGGCAGCATTGGGCAGGGCGCTTGGCTGTTATACTGTTATCAGTTTACAGCGCCCTTGTCATAAGTCGCTTGATACAGCGCTTCGAGGGGTTTTAAATGTGAGGGTGGTTTTTAAAACAGAAGATAAAACAAATAGTGAAATTGCGGGTGTTGTTGGGGCTGAAAAAATTTCAAGGGAAGAAAGCGGGAGAATGATTTTTAAGATTGATACGGATGATATGAAGGATGTTCAAGCGCCTTTCCTTGAAGTGGAAGAAGCACAAGAATTGATTGAACCTTTCTTGTGTAAAAAGCCTTACGAGACTAAAGAAATAAAGGATGAAGAGGTATTTAATTTATTAAGTTGATTGGAGGTTTTTTTATGAATAAGCGTGATAAATTGATTGTTGAAGATATTAATAAATTTCGTGTTTTAAGTCGTGACCAAATAATTGATTTATATTTTTCTTATTTAAAAAATCCAATCAGCACATGTAATTTAGTTTTAAAGAGATTGCAAGATAGGGGATACATTAAGGCTTGTAAAGATTTCAGACCATATTTGTATGTATCGGCTGATAGTAAAATTAAAGAAAATAGTCAAAAGGCTTTCCATTTCCTCAAAATTGTTGATATTTATATACAGTTGAAAAAGTATGACCGGAAGGTTTCGCATGTGTTAATTGAACCTAAAATTGGAACAAAAGGCACTGTTGAGCCTGATTTATTTTGTATCTTTCGGAATACACCGTTTTTTATAGAGGTACAACGCAGTGTGTATAGTGAAAAAGTGATGAATGAGAAAATTGATCGTTATGAAAGTTTATATGATTCTCGTGAATGGAAAAAATTCGAATGGCAGCAAGAAGGAAAAGAGGTTTTTCCTATTATCATTTTAATTACTGATACTCATTATTCAATAAATAGTGGATTAAAAGTTTTGCAGTTT
The DNA here is from genome assembly GCF_016483395.1 of Bacillus cereus group sp. N21. Lineage (NCBI taxonomy): Bacteria > Bacillati > Bacillota > Bacilli > Caryophanales > Bacillaceae > Bacillus > Bacillus cereus group sp. N21. The sequence continues at coordinate 14,649 of NZ_JAEHBX010000078.1, read as the reverse complement.
CCTGACATTCATGCTCTTATGAAGCGATATGGGAAGCAGGAGAATAGAAAACCTTTAGAAACTAATAAAAACGTTGTATCGGAGCGAATACCATCTCAAAACGGGAGTATTAAAATAGTTGTGAAGTAAGAAAGAATGATTTTTCATTCTTTCTATTTTTTTGCTTTACATGTTACTTGTAAGTAACCTATAATGGAGGTTACAGTTACTTGGAAGTAACAATAAAAAGAGGGTGAGGATAATGTTATTTATGTTAGATGAAATTATGACACCTAGAGAAGCAAGTGATAGAAGAGGGGTGACCCTTGAAGCTTTAAGAATGAAATTAAAACGCAGTAATAAAGTTGAGGATTTGATAAAAGATGGGAAACTAAAGTATTACCGACCAGAAGGAAATGTGCGTGGAGAGTGGATTATAACAGTTGAAGCTATGAATGTACTTTTTCCATCGAAATAAAAAGTTATGTTTGTTTTCGACAGAGTATGAAATTATTGTAGAGAGTTTGTAAGAGGGACGGCTTTGTACTTCTCGAATGCTATAATCTACAAGGAGGTGCATGCCATGACAGGCAACACAGACTTAACACAAAAGATATACAATGCAGGTGATGTTGCACAGCTTTTAGAAGTTAAAGATTCTACTGTTAGAAAATACGCTCAAACATTGGAGAAGGCAGGATATAAATTTTATAAAAATGAAAATGGTTATCGTGGTTACTTCGATAAAGATGTTATAGCAATGAGAGATTTGATAAGGTATTCTAAGCACCCCGATATGACACTTGAAAGTGCAGCGAAGGCTGTTGTATCAACAAATAACGAGGGTGATATACAAGGTGTCGATACAGTAAACGAGGTTGCACAAGAGCCGTTACAAGCTTACGATGACCTTTTGAAAGAATTTCAGGACTTCAAAGAACAGCAAGTGAAATTCAATCAGGAATTGATCTCTAAAATTGAGCAAAGAGATAAGTACATATCAGAGCATTTAGAGAAAAGAGATAGTGCTTTGATGGAATCTATACGGCTGATACAAGAACAAAAGCAGTTAGAACATGCGGCAACCGAAGAAAATAATAAGTGGTGGCAGTTTTGGACAAAGAAAAAACGCTAGTCTATTTATTGACTAACGCATTTAAAAAGGGTATTTATAAATTTTTGTCGAATAGACGAAAAGAAAGTAAAAAGCCCCTAAGTTTGCCGACTCCGGGGGCTTCTTACAATTTCAATCTATGAAGGGGTTAATCCCTTATAAGCTTATTTATTTAATACTATACATATTCTAACATAAGTGGGTTGACTCCTTCTAGTGAGGGAGAGAAAAAAATGAGTAAGAAAGTAATCGACTTACTAGGAGAAGCTGAAAAAAAGGCTAAACTTAGAGAAAGTAAGATTGAAAGCATTTATGAGCAATTACAAGTGGGTGGTTACTCCGAAGAAGAAAAGGAAATGCTTTTAAGAATACTCACTAAAACAACTGGGGACGAATATTTCATAGGGAAAAAGAAAAAGCCTACGGATAGGGTGAAGTTTGTGCAGATTATTATGGATAATTATAATTACTTACTTAAAATCAACTATCTAACTAATGCGGAAAAGGCTTTTTTAATGGATTTAGTGCCTTATATAGAATTCAAAACTAATATTCTTGTAGAACGAGCAAATGAAGAAAAGGAATTTGATTCAGATAGTGCTACACCTAGTTATTTGGCTAAAGAATTAAAAAGAGATCGTTCCAAGATTTCAAAAATGATGAATGTTTTAATGAAAAAAGGACTTTTAGCAGTTGCCGAAACAGGTACTACAACAGAAGATGGGCGGATTTGTACGAGTCGCACATGGTTTGTAAATCCTAATATTATGTGTTGTAGTCCAAAAGATGGAGTTGATAAAGCAACTCAAAAGATTTTTAAAAAGGCACTTAGAAATTTTGTTGCTGAAGATGGAAAGAAACATAAATTACCAATTTATCTAATTTAGATGTCAATTTTACTCATTGACATCTTTTTTTTATTGTGATTTTCCATTTTTTAGGTGTGTCTTTTTGGCAACACAGGTGTGGCTTTTTGGCAACACCCTATGTCTTATAAACCCTTGATATTACTATGTTTCTTTATATTGCTCTTCTCACTCTTATATATAGGGCTAAAAGTTTCGCAAGGAACGGGTGGAGATTTTTTTATTAACAGCATTTCACTATGTTACATGCGGCCAATAAAAAAATCTCCACCCTCGATATAAAAAAGTCGGTTCGTTAATCCTCACCTAAAGGCTAACGCCTTTTCTTTTTTATATCGTTCTTGCAAAACTTTTTTCGGCTCGATTAGCTTTTATCGCCAAGCCGACAGACAAAAAGCAAAGCAATGGTTATCGACTTGTGATAGCAAGTATACGAGCCGAACCGCTTAGATCATTCGCTTAAAAATGGTTCTTATTCGAAAATTTGATACGTTTAATACGTGGGGTTTTGCCCCCACACGACAAGCCAGCGCTCTAGCCAAAAAGCAAATTTTAGACCAAAAGACAAGAACTAAAACAAAAAAAGAGAAAAAATGAAGTGAATAAAAATCCATGTGAGGTTTACATAACTAGGATTATGTACAGTTGAGATTTCGTAAGAAATCCTTTTGGAATAAGGGTTTTTGTTTTCTTTCTTTTTCTGTTTGTTATGCATCATTTTATACATTGCTGTAATAATGCGGGTTTGAGCATTTTGTGATTTTTAAAAATTGATGAAAACATGCATAAAATCATGCATGTTTTTTTGCTTTTAAAAAGTGGGAATTTAGAAGAAAAATTCACACTTAAAAGCATTAGAATCTTATAGTAAAATAATTTCTGAAAATTTAAAAATTAGCTTGATTTTCCAAATGCAGGGGGTTATAATGAAGATACAAACATTTCATTTAACATTTCATCTTACCTTCCATCTATCTCTTCTTACCTACTTTCAACTTACTTTCTATGACCGAAACCATAAATGAAACCTATTGTGTAGTGGAAAACCGCCACCTTTCGAGAAAAGTCACGGCTTTCCACTATGCTACAATCCGTGACTTTTCTCGAAAGGTTAGTATTTATCTAATCAACCTAAGAGGAGAGAGTATATAGTGGGGGTAGTGGGGTTGGGTTGGTTGGGGGTTGGGTAAGAAGAGAGAGAGGGAAGTAAGTATAGTAGTAGTAGTAGTGTAGGAGGGATGGGGTAGGAAGAAGGAAGGGAAGGAAGGTAAGGTAAGGAGGGAGAGGAAGAGAGAGAGGATAGAGGAGAGAGTGAGGGATAGGGGGATAGAGGAAGAGAGGTAGTGTAGTGTATAAAGTTTGGATAGTGGTAGATGTAAGTTTGGTGGTTTTGGGTAGTGGTTGAATTGTAGTTTTGAGTTTTGTATGCAGATAGTGAGTGATCGGAGGAAGGAGGGGTTTGGTTGAGATATCATTTGTTTTCGGGTTTGATACCTAAAGAGAGTGTTTGCTATGAAATTTTGTTTCCGTATGATGATGAAGTTAAATATTTCAAAGTGGAGCAATCATGGGAAAATGTACTCGCGGTATTAGAGAAGGCATGGTATAAGCGTATTTTTAAGAAGGATTGGATTTGTTGGGAGATTGTAGCTGATTATAAGTCAATTTCTTATAGAATGTGGTTTCCAAATCAAAATATAGCGAATCAAGTCATTGCAAAGTATTATTCGGAATTTCCGCAAGCTGAATTTGTGAAGATTGACAGTGAAAAACTTGAATTTAAAGGAAAATCTCATGCAGGTACTAAACTCAAATTAAAGCGACATTGGAGTTTACCATTTAAAACGTATAGTGATGATGCAGTTGACTCGCAAAGCGAGTTAATAGCTGTTTTAGAGAGTTTAAAAGAAGGGCAAAAGGTTATTCTTCAATTTTTAATACAGCCGGTGTATAGGACGGATTCTACTTTTGAAAAAGTATTAGACCAAATCACCGAAGATCAAGACGAAGAATTTGAAGATAACAGGGACGATATTTATTATGATGCCATTAGTACAAAGCGTTCTAGGAATTTATCAAGGGTAAACATTAAAGCAGTTGCTTTTGCGGATAACCAAAGTGAAGCGAAAGTGATTGTAACAGGTATTCAAAATGCATTTGGTACATTCTCACAGAAACAGTTAAATTCATTTGTAGCAAGAGAATGGTGGCAAATTATCCAACCAATTTACCGATATGAGTTTAAAAATCGTATCTTTTCATTAGAAAAGAGTAAGAAAAAAACAATTTTGAGTACCCGTGAGTTATCAATTTTGTTAAGAACTCCTAGTAAAAAGGTTTCATCTAACTTGTTAAATCGAATGAAGATGAAGAGAACGCCATTACCTAAAGAATTTGAGGCTTTAAATGCTTTAGATACTGGAAAACTTTATATTGGTGACCATTCGTACCATGGGGTTGCATCACCTGTACATTTGCCATTAGAGGGTTTAAATCGTCACATGGCTATATGGGGTGGTACATCAATGGGTAAATCAACATTTTTAGTTAATTTTTGCGAAGATTTAGCAAAGGTTAGGACAGATGAAAATAGAGTTGGTTTTACATTAATTGACCCTCACGGTTCAACGGCGGCGGATGTTGTAGCAAGAATTCCGGAAGAACAAAGGCATTTAGTACGTTATGTAAGGTTTGCAGATGGTAAGTTTCCATTCAATATTTATAAAGTTGATTTTCAAGCAGCACCTGATAAGGTTGCACAAAACATACAAGATGTTTTGAAAAGGGTTTGGTCAGATTTTTGGGGACCGAACGTAGATGATAATTTTATAAATGGTGGAATTGCTTTACAAAAGGCGGGGAAAGCTTCAATTCCGAATTTACAAAGGATTTTAGAAGATTTTAAATTTGGAGCGCAACTTCTTTCCAAATTTGATGAGACGAAAGAACTTGATAGGCAATTAATTCTTTATTTTTCTAGCTTGTATTCAATGAAAGATAGGGATTATCAGCAAAAAGTAGGTTCGACATTAAATAAATTAAGGAAAATTACATTGTCTGAAACGTTAAATTCTTTATTTTCAGCCCATACAAACGGCATTAAGTGGCGTACAGGGATGGACGAAGGGTATTTTACTATATTTGATTTATCAGGGCTTACAAGCTTTGAAAAACAATTGATAGGCTCTTTATGTTTAACGTTTTCGCAGTTGGCAGCCATGAGCAGAGAGGATTCCCATAGAAGCGGTGAATATATGCCACTTCATCCGATCGTTGTCGATGAAGCTCCAACATTTATGGAGCAATCGGCGGATGCAATCCAATCATTTGCAGATGAAGCAAGGAAATATAATGTTCCTGTTGTGCTAGGGATGCAAGGACTTGAAGGGCAGGTGCCTGACGATGTAGCAAGTGCGATATTTAGGAACTTTGGTTTTATGATTGCGTATAGAGTTGGGAATGAAGTTGACCGTCAAAACATTTACCGAAATTTACAGGTGGATTATTTATCAGCTGATGATTTCAAAGAAATCGAACCGAATTTCGCTTATATGAGAATGGCAGTAGGCAGGGAAACTACAAGACCATTTCTTGTTCATATGAAAGCACCTACAAAGCCATATGAGGACGATGTAGCACCTGTTATAGAAAGTTTGTTAGTTAGAGTGTTAGAAGAAGAAAAAGCGTTCAGAGAAGAAAATGAAGCTTTAGAGAGGGAGGAAAAAGAAGAAGAACCGGATGTATTTGATAGCAAAGAAAGTGCCGAGCCTGAAGAAGTTGAAAAACCAAAAGTAAATTTAGACAAAGCAAATGATGAAGTAAAAGAAGTGGTTGAGACTCCAGAACAAGAGGAAATGAAGGTAAAAGATAATATCGAAATTCCAATTGTAGCAACAGAGACAGCAAACATCGAAGAAGAGGAAGAGGTTGATGTATTTGGTTAAGCAAATGAAAATTGGTCAAAAAGAACAGCAATTATTTTTAGATATACACGATTTAATTTTTGTTGATATGGCTTATCTTTTAAACAATGTTTATATAAAAGATGATGGCACATCTTATCATGAGGTTTATGTTAGAAATATTTTAAGAGACTTGGAAAAGCAAGAATATATCAAGATTTATAACATTGTTAATGATGAACATGTTAGGTCTTATAAAAGAGTTTTTACATTGGATCGTAATGGAGTGGAAGAGGTTAAAGCTTTGCTAGGTGATTCTCATTGGGATAATAGGTGGACTGAAAGAACTCCAACATATATTTACCATGCTTTAAGGGGAGCTCATATAAAGGCATCTTTTGAAGCTAAGAAAGAGGAAAATGTTGCAGAATTGCTTGATTATAATTCTTTTGTATCAGAACGCAATTCTTTTTTCCAGTATGGAAAAGGGAAAATGGATGTTATTAGACCTGATGGGACATTGATTTTTTCAACAAGAGAAGCAGATATTTCAAAAGTTGTTTATGTTCCTTACTTTATAGAAGTTGAAAGAAGTCGTCAGATGCGGAGTGTTAGTTGCAATAAATTAAAGCGTTTTGATGCGTATGCAAAAGAAAAGGCATATAAGGAGCATGAAAGGCTTGAACGTGATATATCGGGTAATGTGCGGGTACTATTCATTTCAGAAGCGGAAGGCGAAATGAACAATTTAATTAAGCATACAGAAGGTGTCCCTACAACGAATTTGAACGCTGTTCTTTATACAACTTATGAGCAAGTTATAACTAATCCGTATGGGGCGATATGGCGTGTTAAAGGCAAACCTGATTCATTAGTTTGTTTGACTGATAAAATCAAATGATTTTTGAAAGGGGATGGGTAGTTATGGCTTATGATGTTAAGCCGAAAGCGCATGAGCAGAAGGCTCGCAGGGGGTTAAGAAAGTTCTTTCGAGTTTTACGAAGAACAGTTATCGGGGTTTCTGTAATGGCTGTACTTATTTATATAGCTTATAAATTTGTTCCATCAATTCATGAATTTGTAGATAAAGTGATAGGTATTTTCAACAAATTAGTAGGGGAATTTGGTTTAGGAATGACCTTATTGTTTACAGGTGCAGCATTTGCTTTATTCTTTTTATGGCTAGATCAGCAGGATAGAAGAAGAGATGAGAGGTAACATCAGCTTTTATAAGCTGTTTCTATATAAAAACTAAATAAAGAAGGTGAGCACGTTGACATAAAAATTTGCGAGATTTTTATAACAACCGTTCATCAAGGCAGTAGGGCTGTCTTGAATAAACACGCTTACACCTTCCAAACTCAATTGTAAGAGACTTTGTTAAAAACTCAAGTCTCAATTATCGACATTGTGAGTTTGTGAAGAGGTAAAAGCATTGTGTGTGTTTATTGAAAACACACGCTTTTTTTATCCAAAAAAGGGGTGAGAATTGTTGAAACTTATCGATAAATTAAAAAGTTTTAAATCAAAATCTAGTGAATTTGTTGAAGAAAACAAGGTTCACAGGCAGCCAAAGGATAAAAGAAAGTTACCTCAAGCAAAGGGGAATGGGAAAGTTTTAAGGTTTCTCATTTGGACAGTGATTGTATTCATTTCAGTCAGTGGAGTTTTAGCTTTATTGCGAAGTCAAAACGCATTAAATAAGGCTAAAAATTCACAACAAGTTTTAGCTAAAATGCAAGAAAGCGCTGGTGAACATAAGCAAGATGCTTACACTAGCCCGAAAATAGAGGTTTATGCAAATTATTTTATTGATGTATATATGAACGTCCCTAAGGACGGTAAGGAAAAGCGACAAGAAGCGTTATCGAAGCTTTATGCTAAGAATTTGAAGCTTGATGAAGCTAAAAATTTTGAGGGTTATCGCAAGCTTATAGGCAAAACGCTTTATGATGTCTCTCGTGAAAAAGATTATGCAGTGCTACGTTACAAAGTCACCTATGAAAATGTAAAAATCGAGAAAAAACAGGTGCAGCCACCACAACCAGATCCTAATCAACCACCACCACCACCAGAAACTAAACAAGAAGAGGTAAAAACAAAGCATACAGCTTTGCTCAATGTACCGATTTCCTCCAAGAATGGCAAGTATGCAGTCGTGGAAAACCCATATTTCACAGCATCAGACGAACTCCAAGCCAACGATATTAAATCCGTAGAAAATCCATTAGCAACGAAAGAACAACTAAAATTTGATAAAAAAGAGCCTATTGAAAAATGGCTGAATGAGTTTTTTACAAAGTATGCAGATAGTAAACCGCAAGATATGTCTTATATGATGTCAGAGCCGAAGGCGTTAGGTGGCATTAAATCATTTGTGAAAATTGAAGAGTTAAAAGTTTATCCAACTGAAGAAGAGAAAGTTTTTACAGTGAAAGCTGTTGTGACGTTTAAGGAGAAGGACATTGATTTGCAAAATAAAGAGGTTTTTAGTCTTCAACTGAAATTGAAAGATGGAAAGTATTTTGTAGAAAACTTTAAAAACACATTAGGGGGAAAATAATATGTCAACTTTATTATTCTTAAACAATTTCATTTTAGGTTCATTACCAACACTTGGAGGGCTTCGTGAATGGGTGACAACAGAAGGCGGAAACGCAGTAGCGCTTGTTTGTGTAGGGTTCACGATTTTTTATCTAGTCAAACAATCTTGGGGTAAAATGATTGGTTTCTTATTAGTAGCAGCGTTGGTATTCTTTACAGTTGGTAACCCTGAAAAAGCGTTGAATTCATTCAAAAAAATCATTGATTTGATTATTGGCGGTTAACGATATGAGAGAAAAAGAGGCTTATAATTTCAAAGAAATTATGGAGCATCCGGTGACTTTATACAAACTAGGGAAATACGCATTACCTTTTGGAATTACGTTGGTTCGTTTAACATTGTTTATTCTAATTTTTTTAATCCTACTTGCTTTCAGAAGTGTTGTTATAAAGATTGGTTCATTGATACCAGGTTCAACAGCGGTTTTATTTCTAGGAATCCCTTATTTTTTAAGTGGATTCCTAGTTAAACAGAAGTATAACGGAAAGAAAATTTTCAATTTTGTTTATGATTTTCTTGATTATTTCTTTACGATCTATTTGCCGAAGAAAATGTATTGCAATGATGAAGAGGTACTTTACTCAAATGAAAAAGAAGTAACTTTTGAGGAAACGCTTGTTAATTATAAAGAGGACGGTGAAATTTATGAAGATAAAGACACCATTCAAGACGGTACACAAGAATCTAATGCTCACAAAGTTGGGTGAAATTTGGGCTTACTATAAAATGAGTTCACAAGTTATTCCTATGTCTGATACAGAAAAGGCTGAAAGACATAAAGCACAGCTTTCTAAGTTATTTGCAGAATTAGAAAAATATAAAGATATTCATCTTGAAATGTATCCAAGAGATATGGATTTAGATAAACGATTTGAAGTTTTAGAAAAGGATTTTAGCAAAGAAACGAAAGAGATTGGCAGTTATTACAACGGAGAAACAAAACGCCTTTTAGAAAATGAGCTAGGGGCTGTTACTCAATATGAATTTGTTATTGGAGTACGGATTAAAAACAATTTATTGCATGGTAGTGAAGATTTTAAAGATGTTTTAAAAAATGCATTTGGTTCAGTAACAGACACTTTAGTCAATATATTGGGATTTGAAAAGAAAATTTCTAATGAATTTTTCGAACGATTTGAGAGCCTTGAACAAGAGTTATTTGAACAAATTCAAATGTATAATGGCGCAAGATTAACAGAAGATGAACTTGTTTATATCAATCGTTATAACTTTTTACGTGATATTCATCATTCAGTTGAGGAAGAGAAGAAAAAACGAGGTATTACGAATATTACGGATTGCATTATTGACCCACGAGACATGGGGTATTTAAAGCTAAAGACAACCGAAGGGGAATGCTATACATCATTTGTTGTGGTAGATGAATTTCCGCTTGATATGGAATACACTCATTTATTTCAAAGGGCACAGCAGTTGCCCTTTCCCGTAGAGGTTCATATTAAAGCGAAGTATCAGGATACGCAAGATACTTTGCGTAAAGTAAATATGGTAAAGCAGCGTTTCAAAGAAACAGACAATGACCGTTGGGAAGCGGGCGATGATGAAGACGACCAAATTGCAAATGGTAAGTATATGTTGAATCGTCTTAAGAATCAGCTAACTAATGAAAAAGCTAGTTTTATGAAGTGGGTTGCGACTTTTGTTGTACATGGGGGAACAAAGAAAGAATGTAAGTATAGAGCGGATGAAGTGAAACGATTTATGAAGAGTGCAGATGTTCATTGTGTCAGACCAATTGCAGACCAGTTGCAGTTATTTTATAAGTTTTTACACGGTCAACCCTTACAGTTTGAAAGAAATTGGGTGCAGCAAACTACACATGTTACTTTTGCAGAGAATCTTTTTGCAGTTTCAAATCAATTAGGGAGTAATATTGGTTTTTACTTGGGTAGAGTTGATAAGTACATTACAGCAGGAGTTGATTTAGAGCAATCAATTGCTAGTAGTCGTGATGTTGTTCTATTTCATCCGATGTTGGCTAATAAAGGGATTAAAGGTGCTTTTACAGACAGTCCGCATATTGCTATCACGGGACAAACGGGAAAAGGGAAATCGTTTCTTACAAAGTTGTTATTCATGTATTTAACGTTCTTAGATGTGAAGGTGTTATACATTGATCCTAAGTCGGAATTGAAGAAATGGTTTGACCAAGCGATAGAAAATCCTGAAATTCGTGAAACTTATCCTTTGTTTGTAGAGCATTTGAAGAAGTTTCATTATGTCACATTGGATGTATCAATTGAAGAAAATTGGGGAGTGTTAGACCCGATTTGTTTCTTGGAAGGTGCAGAAGCAAAGGATGTTGCACAAGGTATTATTGAACAAATTTATGATATGCACGGAAAAGATGATGTCAAAACAGCTTTATTAAAATCGCTAGGTGATGTTGTTGAAAAAAGAGCGACAGGTGAAAAAGTTGGTTTTATGAATGTTATTACACAGCTTCAAGCGCATGAAGAAAAAAGCATTAAAAGTGCAGGCGATTTGCTATATGAAATGACACAAAACAGCGTATTGCAGCTAATTTTCAGTTATGGGCAAACAAAAGCTTTGGATTTAGATGAAATGGTTAATATTCTTCAAATCGAAGGATTGGATTTACCAAATGAAGAGGATGACCCACGTTACTATACGGATAGTGAGCGTAAAAGTTTATGTTTAATGCTTCCATTAGCTAAGTTTTGTGAGAAGTTTGGTAGTAAAGATAAGGACGAAGAAACAGCCGAGATATTTGATGAAGCGTGGATGATAACTCGTGCAAGAGGTGGTAAAAAACTTACGAAATCAGCAAGACGTGTAGGACGTTCTTATAACAATTCATTAATATTTGTTACTCAGAGCGTGTCTGATGTTCAAAATGATGATGATAAAGGGAATTTCGGTGTAACGTTCGCTTTTGATGAGTCAAGTGAAAGGGAAGAAATTTTAAAGCATATGCAACTTGAAAATTCGGAGATTAACCGCAAAATGCTTGAAAATATGATGAAAGGTCAATGTGTGTTCCGTGATTTTTACGGTAGAACAGGAAAAATTGCAATAGATTGCTTATTTGAAGAATGGACTTTAGCTTTCAAAACGGTTGAAAAATCCAATGCAGCACTAGCCGAGGAGGTTTTCTGATATGAGAAAACGTGTAACAGTAGCAATTGCAGCTTTTATTAGTACAGTCACTTTTTTAAGTGGCTGTACTAATAAATACGATAAAGAAATTGATAAAGTAATTAGTTTGGAAACGGCTGAAATTAAGGATGCTAAGAAAGATATCGATAAGGTTGAACGGAAAAATACTTGTGTGAAAGTATTTCGTGATGGTGAGTTATTCCAATTAGAATACAAAATTCGAAAAGACCATACTAAAAAAACCTTTTATAAAAAGGTTGGGGAAAATTATGAGTGGGTAACTATTAATCAGGCGAATTTGAAAGATGATGAAAAACCTGTTTATAAAGAGAATTGCGATTAAATAAAAAGAAGGTGAGTCAATGAAAATCAGGAAGTTTTGGATGGTTTTTGTCTTGTTGTTTGCTTTTGTTTTTATCCCTAGTCACATTTTAGCGGATGATAAAGATTTAAAAGTTAAGCCAAGAAATGTTGAGTCTGGTGGGGTGAAAATAGAAAGCCAAGTATATGATTATGACCAATACGAAGCTTTAACTCATATTGAAGATTCATGGAATCCATTTTCTTCTGAAACATTAGACCGTGCTTTAAATTCTACAGCAAATTTCTTTTTTAACTTAACAAAAATAACGGCAGAGTTAATTGATACAGCAATTGAGGAATTATACAGTTTGAATGCTATTGATCGGGTAGCGGATAAAGTGGCAAATGTTTCAGATTTGCTTTATGACAACTTATATGAATCTCTAGGGATTTTACTTTTTGTCATAGCGGTTTTGCAAATTTTCTTTTACTACACTTTTGAAGGAAATAGCATGAAAGCAGGAAGAACAACTTTTACATTGTTTGCAGTGATTGCGGTTTCAATGATTTGGTTCTCTAATGCCGGTTATTATTTGAAAACGATGAATGGTTTAAGTAATCAAGTGCAAGGGCAAGTGATGAAAGCAGGTATTCCATTTTCCGATAATAAGGTTACAAAAGGTAAAGAATTAGAAGGATCACTTGCTATTTTACGAAATACTTATTTTGATTTAGTTGTATATAAAAGCTATTTATTAATGAATTATGGGACGCCTGATGAAAAGAAAATTCTTAAAGAAGATAAAAATCGTATAAAAAATTTACTAGAATATAAGACAAATAAAGATGGATATAAAGAACGTGAAAAGATTGTAGAAAAAGAAGCGAATGATTTAGACAATAGTTACATGTCACCTAGTACGGTTTCAGGAAAAATTGGTGTTGCATTCTTCTCCTTTTTATTTGCAATTACCTTGGGAATACCGTTTTTAGTTGTCGCTTTTCTAAACATTGCATTACAGATACTTATTTTAGCATTTGCTATTGTTTTAGGAGTTTCGTTGATACTTTCTATATTGCCAAGTCTTTCACAGAGTGGTTGGAAAAACTTTGAGAAGTTAATAGGAATTGCTCTTATGAAGGCGTTTGTAGGATTGGCAATTTTGTTCATGTTTGTTGTCGTACAGCTTATGAAAGACTTTTTCCCTCCAATTTCACAAGGGATGTATATGTTGAACATTATTGCAACAGCTATTGTTTTGTTTTTTGTGTATAAGTACAAAGATAAAATCATTGAAGTGGCAACGGGTGGTAGGGTTTCAATGGATGGTGCAAATCCAGTGAATCAGCTTTATAACAAAGGGGTTAAACAACCAGCTAGTAAAGCGACACAGCTTGCAAAAATGGCTGTTGGAGGAGCAGCAGGATATACCGCAGGAAAAGTTCAGGAACGAATTTCAAATAGAAAAGGTCAAAATGATTCTCAAAATGAGCAAAAAGTTGCGGAAAATGGGAAAGGTACTGGAGTTGGTGGTGTCCAAGAGCAGAGAAGCAATGCAAGAAAAACAGGGAAATTGGCTCAATTCCGTAAGAAGGCACTTAATTTACCAGCTGATTTAAAAGATAAGGCAAAAACAGCAAAAGAGGCTGTAACAGAGGATTTACCTTTAAATGCAAAACATGCAGCTCTTAAAGCGAAAGATAATGTTGTAAGTATGCCGGAGCGAGCGAAAAAAGCGATGAAAAAAGACCTTCGACATGGTGAAAGAGAACGTCAAATGAATCAGCAAAGCAGACAACAAAAAAGGGAGGAAAAACGTGCAGCCGTTGAAAGAATGGAGCAGGCACATGCTGAATCCGCAGTAGCAAAGCAAGGGCAATCTCCTAAAGGAGAGTCTAAAACTCAACAAGAGCGTAAACCACAAATACCAAAAGCACCACAAGAACCACAGATAAAAAAAGAACAACAAAGACCTCAAACACAGCAACCACAACCAAAACGACAACCAATTAAAGCACAACCACAGCCTAAAAGAGAGCCAGTTCAACAAGTTCAGCAGAATGAAGTAGTGAAAGAGAAACGTCAAAACCAAGAACCGCCAATAAGAAATAATAATCAACAACAAGAGGTTAAAAGAAAAGTAGTTGGTCAGGAACAGACAGAACAGCCACCTATTAGAAAACAAGAACAACAGCAGCCAAGGATTTTAAATAGGGATACAAGGAATAAGGAGTAATGTCCTATGAAAAAATTATTGATCGGTGTATTTCTTGTTCCAATTATGCTTTTAATGGTTATCGGCTTCTTTTTCTTTAGTTTATTAGAGAAAGAGAAGTCCCCCGGTGGTGGGGACAGTGGGATTCCTCCTATTGGTGGTCTTGTTTGTCGGAATGGAGCGGCTAAAGCAGAAGAATTAAAGCCGCATCTTAGAAATGCATTTGCAGGACATGAACAAGATTTTATTAATGCAGCTAATAAAAACGGTATTGATGCAATTTTACTTGTTTCAATCGCTCAACATGAGACAGGATACGGGAATAGTAATGCGGTTAAAAATTATAACAATCCTGGGGGCGTTATGGATTGGGAAAATGCAATGAAAACAATTCGTAGATTTGGCACATTAGGCGAAGGTATTGATTTTATGGCTCGTAATCTTTATAAGAACTATATTAGTCAAGGACTTACCACCATTCAGCAAATAGGCCCGAAATATGCGCCTGTTGGAGCGTCTAACG